>JARRPS010000001.1:0-50501 GCA_037382625.1 Gemmatimonadota bacterium
CCATGCCGGCGCAGTCGCCGACGTTGTCGCCCACGTTGTCGGCGATCACCGCAGGGTTGCGCGGGTCGTCCTCGGGGATGCCCGCCTCCACCTTGCCGACGAGGTCGGCGCCGACGTCGGCCGCTTTCGTGTAGATGCCGCCACCAATGCGCGCAAACAGGGCGATCGATGAAGCGCCCATTGCGAATCCCGAGACGATCTCACCGAACGAGCGGAGTCCCACCGCCTCCGGATCGAACATGAGCAGCACCGCTCCGAGTCCGGCGAGCCCGAGACTGGCCACGGCGAGACCCATCACCGCTCCGCCGCTGAACGCGACGCGGAGCGCCTTCTCCTGCCCCTCGGCGCGAGCGGCTTCCGTGGTGCGGACGTTCGCCAGCGTGGCGGCCCGCATCCCGATGAAGCCGGCCAGGATGGAGCAGAACGCTCCGAACACGTAGGCGGCGGCCGTCCGACCCCCGATCAGCCACCATAGCATCGCCGCCACGACGGCCACGAATGGCAGCAGCACTGAGTATTCGCGCCTCAGGAACGCCATGGCTCCCGACTGAATCGCCTCCGCCAGATCGCGCATCACCTCGTTGCCCGCCGGCTGGCTCCGGACATACGCGAACAGTGCCAGCGCGAACACGAGTCCGCCCAGTCCGAGCCATACGGCCCAGTCTATCCAATGCTCCACGGGACACTCTCTCCTGGTAGGTTTCTGCCCGTCCAGTCCTTCCGAGGCTTCCTCAGCCTCAGTTGAACCGGTTCATGGCAATCTCCACTCCCTCGGACAACCAGCACTCCACGGCCTCCGACATTCGATCGAAGCCCGCGAGGATCGTTTCTTCCTGATCCGGCCTCGGCGCCGACAGCACCCAGTCTGCCATGTCCACCTCGCGATCCGCGGGCGCGCCGACTCCGATTCGGAACCTGGCGAATTCCTGAGACCGGAGCGCCCCCTCGATGGAGAGCAGCCCGTTGTGGCCCCCTGCGGATCCCGAGCCTCGCAGTCGGAAGCGCCCGGGCTCGAGGGCGACATCGTCGACCAGAACGAGCAGGTCCATCGATGGCTCCCACGAGGGCAGATCGCGAAACGCGCGCAGGACCTGCCCGCTTCGGTTCATGTACGTAAGCGGCTTCAGGAGTCGCAGGTCCATCCCGCTCCACCGGCCCGCCGACTCCGCGACTCGGCCGCGCCTCCGGAATCCCCCGAAGGACCAGCGGCTCACCAGGTGATCCGCCAGCCACCAGCCCGCATTGTGCCGGGTATCCCGGTACGGCTCTCCCGGGTTGCCGAGCGCGATGAGAAGCTTCAACCGATATCCTGAAGCGAAGCGAGTATCAGTCCTCGCTCTCCTCCTCGTCGTCGCCACGCGCCGTGATCACCTCGGGCTCTGCATCTTCCTCCTCGAAGGCACCCTCCAGCTCCTCCTCCTCGGCGACCTCTACCACACGCGGAGCCGCCACCAGGCAGATCGTGCGCTCCGGCTCGTCCAGAAGGTCAACGCCTTTCAGATCGATGTCGCCGATGTGGAGTGAATCCCCGATGGCCAGACCGGAGATATCCACTTCGAAGGAGGCCGGAATCTCGGAAGGCAGACACTCGATTTCGATCTCGTGTCGCACCTGCTGAAGAACACCTCCGTTTCGCACGCCGATCGGCGTGCCGACAAGGTGCAGAGGTACGTTCACGTTCAGCTTCTCGCCGGCGCGGATTTCGAAGAAATCGACATGCAGATACTCGGACCGCACCGGATGTCGCTGGATCTCGCGGATCAGGACCCGTCTCGGCGCTTCGCCGTCGACGGAGAGCTCCAGGATCGTGTTTTCGACTGAGATCGAATTCACGAGCGCCGCGAACTCCCTCTGATCGGCCGCCACCGCAACCGGCTCGACCTCGCGTCCGTAGACATTCCCCGGTATCGCGCCGGCGCGCCTGAGCTGGCGGGCCGCACCTTTGCCGCGCCCTTCGCGTGATTCGACCTTCAGCGTAGCCATATTCGTCATACCTCCACCTTTTCGCTCCTCGACATCGGCTCGAATCCTGTCCCGCGGGACCGTCAGTCGAACAGTTTGCTCACCGAGCGATTGTAGTGCGTGCTCTCAATGGCCCGCGCCAGTAACGGCGCGACCGAAACTTCCACCAGATTGGGGAGCGCGTCGCGCTTCTCCTTCGAAATCTCCACTGTATCGGTGACCGCGATCTCCACGATGTCTGCCCCGCTGAGCCGTTCAACGGCCGGCCCAGAAAGCAACGGATGCGTCGCGATGCAGTACACCTCGGTCGCGCCCCGCTCGTGCAGAGCCCGCACAGCATTCACCATCGTCCCGGCCGTATCCACCATGTCGTCGGGGATGAGACACTTCCGGCCTCGAACCTCTCCGACCACGTTCACGACTTCCGCCACGTTCGGGCCGGAGCGCCGCTTGTCGATGATCGCCAGTCCCGCGCCCATGCGCTTCGCGTATCCCCTGGCCATCTTGGCGGCGCCCACATCCGTCGCGACCACCACGAAATCGTCCTTGTCCACGGAGCTGTAATGCTCCATGAACACGGGAGACGCGTACAGGTGGTCCACCGGAATGTCGAAAAACCCCTGCAACTGATGCTGATGAAGATCGATCGTGATCAACCGGTCCGCTCCGGCCGCCACGATCAGATTCGCCATCAGCTTGGCCGCGATGGAGACTCGCGGCTGGTCTTTCCGGTCCTGTCTCGCGTACCCGAAGTAGGGAACGACCGCGGTCACACGCGCCGCAGACGCTCGCTTCGCCGCATCGATCAGGAGCAGAAGCTCCAGCGTGTTCTCGGCCGGGGGATTCGTCGGCTGAATCACGAACACGTCCCGGCCCCGCACGTTTTCATCGATTCGTACGAAGATCTCTCCGTCCGCGAATCTCTTTACCGTCACTTCGCAGAGCGGCTGTCCGAGTTCCTCCGCGATACCTTCCGCGAGAGCGGGATTGGCCGTCCCGGTCAGCACCATCATCGGCGTACCGGTTGCCGATACTTCGGTCATGGCTCCGTTTCGCTCCCTGTCGCGTTCCGTCTGCGCTCGGAAAAGAGCCGAGCAGTTTACCTCTATCGTACCGTATCGTCAACCGAATCGGAGCGCACTGCCTCGGCATCTCCAGAGACTTGCGGGTCCGATGGACCAGCCGGGTACACGGTCCCCACCTTCTCCAGGTAGAGGTGCTGAGTCGGGTAGGCGAACTCGATTCCCTCCGCCGCAAATCGTCGGAGCATTTCGAGATTCACCGCCTGCTGCACATCCATGTACGTCCCGTAGTCGGGTACGGTCATGAAGTAGACCGTCTCGAAAATGAGCGCCGAATCGCCGAATTCCTTGAAATGTGACCGTTCGAACCGGGTGCGCTCCTGACTCTCGATCGCCGAACGGAGCATCCCCGGGATCTTCTCGACCACTTCGGGCGGCGTACCGTACACGACGCCGATTCGAAACAGCACCCGCCGCTCCTCCATTCGGCCGTAATTCCGGATCCGGCTTTGAAGCAGGTCCTTGTTGGAGAATACGAGCTGTTCGCCGGTCAGGCTCGTAAGACGGGTCGAATTGAGCCCGATCGACTCGACCGTGCCGCCGAGGTCGTCCACCGAGAGGTAGTCTCCGATGACGAATGGCTTGTCGAGCAGGATGGACAGAGATGCCAGCAGATCCCCGAGTATGCTCTGAACCGCCAGCGCGACCGCGATCCCGCCGATCCCGAGGCCGGCCACGAGAGCCGAGATGTCTACACCCAGGTTCTCGAGAACCAGCATGGCGATGAGCGCCCATACCGCGACGCTGATCGCCCAGCTCACGAATCTCAGGGTCATCGACGCTTCCGGGTCGTCTCCCCAGCGTCGTTCCCGCCAGGACCGCAGAAGTACCTGCAGCCAGGCGGACGCCCAGAACCCGACCTGTATCAGGGCGGCTCCGATCGCCAGGCTGGTCAGCCAGGCATCCACGCGCGAGGAAAGTGCGAGTGGGCGGACGGCGAATTGAAGGGCGAGAAAGATGAGCAGCCATGGTTTCGTGGCAGCGATGGCTGCCGCGAGGGAATCGTCGAGGCCGGTCCGCGTTTTCTTTGACAGGGCCACGATGCGAACGAGAATCAGCTGCCTGACGACCACGAACAGAACGGCGAGTCCGAGCAGGATTGCCAGAGAACCGAGCCAGGCTCGTACGGGATTGCCGAGTACGACGTTGTCCAGGAATTCCAAGTCAGACTCCGAAGACGGGTGCTCACGAACAGACCAACGGGAAGGCCCGACTCGGCCGGACGAATCCGGATCGTCCTCATCGGGCGGCTCGGCGCCCAATCTGACGAACGCGCCATCTCATGCAAGCGCCGGAGGGCCTTCTCGCTGTGTTCACTGCCGAAAAGGCCGCGGATCCGTTGAACCCGTCGGCCCGGCGGTCGTAGGTTGGCACGGTTCGACCGTCGCCGTTAACCGCCGCCCCCGAGATCGTGAGACCGATGCTCCTTCGAACCCCTGGCCTGATCGGCAGACCCGGCCGCGCAGCATGCCGTAGCTTCATTTCTTCCCTGGCGATCCTGGTTTCCACATCGGGCGGGATCTCTCAGGAGGTGCGGCCGGAGTGTGACCCCGACAACGGTGGGATCACCCTTCCGGAGGGGTTCTGCGCCCTCGTCGTGTCAGACGGGCTGGGCCGTATCCGGCACCTCGCGGTGCAGCCGGATGGCGACATCTATGTCGCGATTCGAGGCCGGCGGGACGAACGCGGAGGTGTTCTGGCGCTGCGCGACACGACCGGCGACGGACGAGCGGACCTGCGGATACGGCTCGTGGAAGACCTGGGTGGAACCGGAATCGCCCTGTCGGGAGACACGCTGTTCTACGGACGCGACGATGCCGTGCTGCGCTTTCGTCTGGACGAGGATCAACTCGGCTCCAGCCACGCACCCGACACACTCGTGCGAGGACTCCCGTCGGATGGAGGCCATGCCGCCAAGTCTCTCGCCATCGCCCCGGATGGCGGCCTCTTCGTCAATATCGGATCCGCCTCCAATGCGTGTCAGGAGATGGATCGGGCTCGCGGGTCACCCGGACGCGATCCCTGCCCCGAGCTTTCCGTTCGGGCGGGGATCTGGCGATTTGCGAGCGGCAACAGCGGGCAAGGGCCGGACGACGGTGAGCGATGGGCCTCGGGATTGCGGAATACGGTGGCGCTGGCCGTCAGACCGCAGGACGGAGAGCTCTACGGCGTAATCCACGGACGCGATCAGCTGCACAGCTCCTGGCCGGGACAGTTCTCTGAGCAGGAGAGCGCCGAGAAGCCGTCGGAGGAGTTCGTGCGAATCGTGCGCGGCGGTCGCTACTCATGGCCCGAGTGCTACCACGATCGGGAGGCAGACCGCCTCGTGCTCGCGCCGGAGTACGGAGGCGACGGGATCACCGCCGGGCTCTGCGCGACGCGCGACGGGCCGATCGCCGCCTATCCGGCGCACTGGGCGCCCAATGCGCTGCTTTTCTATGATGGGGACTCTTTTCCCGACCGATTCCGGGGCGGAGCCTTCGTAGCCTTTCACGGGTCCTGGAACCGGGCTCCCTTGCCCCAGGGAGGATACAACGTCGTCTTCCAGCCCTTCGACGCAGAGGGTCCGGCGGGCTCCTGGGAGGTGTTCGCGGATGGATTCGCCGGCGCCGACAAGTCTCCGCGGGGCGCCCTTCACCGGCCCACGGGTCTGGCCATCGGCCCCGACGGCTCGCTCTACATTTCGGATGACTCCGGAGGGCGGATCTGGAGGGTCCTTTATGCGCCGTGAGGGCCGGTTTCCTTCGACCGACCGTTCCGACCAGAACGTCGGAGGGGCGTCGAACGAAACACTTCGAGCTGACGGTGCGGCGCGGGAGCTCGAGCTCCTCGTTCGCTCCCGCTATCCACTCATCGTGGTAGACACGCTGGAAGAGGACCGGCTGCGTGACTTGTTGTCGCGAACGGCGGCGCGGCTCGGCGTACCTCTGTTCTCCTGGAGCCGGAACCGGGGACTGGTCCGAGAGGGACTCGAGCGAGGCGTTTACGACACCTCGGAACCAGGCAGGCTGCTGGCGCACCTGGCGGCCGCGGACCAGCCGGGGCTGTATCTTCTCGCCGACTTCCACCCGTGGCTCTCGGATCCGATCGTCGCGCGATCTTTTCGCGAGTCCACGGCCGCCTTCACAGTTCCGGATCGGGCGCTGGTCATTTCCGGCCACGGCGTCGAGCTTCCGCCCGAAATCGACGCCACCGCCGTTCCCTGGAAGCTGTCGCTTCCGGATGCGTCGGCGATTCGGAGGGAGCTGGCCCGCACGGTTCGGGAATTGCGCGAGGATCTGGGCGTAGAGGTCCGCCTGACGGCCGAGGACGCGGACGCTCTCGCGCGGAACCTCTCCGGTCTTACGCTCGACGAGGTCCGAAGGTCACTGCGGCGAGCCGCCCTCGACGATCGTTCCCTGGACCTGAACGACCTCGAGATCCTGATGCAGGCCAAGAAGGAAGCCATCGCTCGTGCCGGTGTGCTCGAGTGGTACCCGACCTCGTCCGGGAGCGGGGCGGTGGGCGGCATGCAGGCGCTTCGGGATTGGCTGGACAAGCGGCGGGGCGCTTTTCATGACGAGGCTCGCGCGTACGGCCTCGAACCGCCCAGGGGCCTGCTTCTCGTCGGCGTGCAGGGGTGCGGCAAGAGTCTCCTCGCCCGAAGCGTGGCACACTCGTGGAGCCTTCCGCTGGTCCGACTCGACCCGGCTGCCCTGTACGACAAGTATGTCGGCGAGACGGAGAAGAACCTGCGCAGGGCTCTCGACACCGTGGACGCGATGGCGCCGGTAGTGCTCTGGATCGACGAGATCGAGAAGGGACTGGCCTCCGGCGGTTCGAATGCCGATGGCGGAGTCTCCCGTCGATTGCTCGGCAGTTTTCTTACCTGGTTCCAGGAGCGGCCGCACGGAGTGTTCGTGGTCGCGACGTCCAACGACGTGACGGCGTTGCCGCCCGAACTCCTGCGCAAGGGACGGTTCGACGAGATCTTCTTCGTGGATCTCCCGCTTCAAGAGGAGCGTGCCCAGATCCTCGGACTGCATCTGGAGAGTCGCGGGCGTGACCCCCGACGCTTCGATCTCGAGCTGCTGGCCGAGGTCAGCGAAGGATTCTCCGGTGCGGAATTGGAGCAGGCGATCGTGGCGGCCCTGTACACCGCGTTCTCCGAAGATCGGGAGATCGACACGGATACCCTTCGAGCGGAGATCGGCAGAGCGGTACCGCTGTCGGTCACCATGGCCGAGAGAATCGCGGCACTCCGGGATTGGGCGCGCGCACGAACGGTCCCGGCCTCGTGAACCGGCTTCAGGCGTTCACCGGCAACCCTCTCGACAGGGCGGCGACCCTGCGCAGGGACCCGGGCTGGGTTCGCGCCAGGTTGACGGACCCCGCCTCGCGTTTTCTGGTCTTCCGTGAACTGCGCCCCATGCTGCTGGAGGGGAACCACGGTCTGCAGATCGACTGGAGGCCCCGACCCGTGTGCGTGGATGGGGCCGTTCTCCTCGGAATCGACAGGGACCACGCGGCGCACTTCGCGATCGAGACCGCCGAAGACGCAATCGAATCCGGCGCGGGCAATGCTCCGCGCTTTTTCGACACCCGAGCTGCCGCCGGCGCGCTCCCCGCAGAAGAATCGGCGATCGTCGCGCAGGCCCGCTCGCTTCTCTCCTGGCACCGGGACCACCCGATCTGCTCCCGCTGCGGCGGTCCGACGAAGCCTGTCGAGGCCGGCTACTCCCGGCGATGCACGCGAAACGGATGCCGCTCCACCCATTTCCCCCGCACCGATCCCGTCGTGATCATGATGGTCGTGCGGGGAGATCGGGCCCTGCTGGGGAGGTCGGTGCGGGAACCGCCCTTCCCCCCCGGGTTGTTCTCCTGTCTGGCCGGATACGTCGAGCCCGGCGAATCCGTCGAGGAGGCCGTGGGGCGAGAGGTGCGTGAGGAGGCAGGCATCGAAACGGGAAGAGTCCTGTATCATTCATCGCAGCCGTGGCCTTTTCCGTCGAGCTTGATGCTGGGCTGTTTCGCCGAAGCGCTCTCGGAGACCGTGGCGATCGATCGAGCCGAAGTCGAGGAAGTCCGCTGGTTTCATCGGAACGAGGTGGAAGAAGCTCTGGGCCGCTGCATGGAAGACACGGGGATCCGACTTCCCGCTCCGATCACGGCGGCCCATCGCCTGGCACGTGCGTGGATCGATGACGAGCCCCGAATCCGGTTCGGTCCCGGAGTCGAGCCGTGAAGGGGTCCATGGTCGCGCCCCACCTCACCACCCCCGCCGCGTCCGGCGATCTCCGTGCGCTTCCCGCCGAAGTCCTCGAGCAGACCTGCAAACGCGTCGGTATCGCGAGCTTCGCCTTTGCCGGAATCTGGGCCTGGGTGCTCCTCATGAACACCGTCGTCTGGCGCCTTACCGGCCCCGATGGCGCCGCCCTGCTGGGAGACATGTCGGGGCGAGCCAACTTCATCACGGTAGTCGGGATCGTTCTCTCGCTGGCGATGGTGTTCGTGGCAGGCGCCCTGCAACACAGGCCTGCGCTGCTGATCGACGTCGGGCTCGGCTTCGAGGTCACCACCGCGTTTCTGATCGCAGCGTTCAACTGGTTGGTGATTCCGCCCGAGTGGTATCCGTCTGCGGGCGTGAGCTTCATCTGCGTCGTCATTCTCTTCTATCCGACAATCGCGCCAGCGGGGCCGTATCGGACGCTCGCCGCGGCATTCCTGGCCGCCTCGATGGATCCGCTCGTGTTCCAGCTCTCGCAGGCGCAGGGCGCGCTTTACGATCTTCGGACCTACGATCTTCTCTGGGCATTCGGTCCGAACTATGTCTGCGCGCTGCTCGCCGTCGTTCCCGCGACCGTGATCCGGGGGCTCGGAAAGAGAGTCTCCCGCGAGCGCGAGCTGGGGGCCTATCGCATCGGAGAGCGCATCGGCCAGGGCGGCATGGGGCAGGTATACAGGGCTACACACCGACTTCTCGCCCGACCGGCAGCGATCAAGTTGATCCGCCGGGAGGCGCTCGGGAACGAAGGCCCGGACCGGGCGCAAATCGTGGTCGAGAGGTTTCGGCGCGAGGCCCGGGCGGCGGCGAATCTGCGCTCTCCGCACACCATCGAGCTGTATGACTTCGGAACTGCCGACGACGGCACCTTCTACTACGTGATGGAATTGCTCGATGGCCTCGATCTCGACCGTCTCGTAGCGCGATTCGGACCGCTCGGCGCCGACCGGTCCGTCCACCTGCTCAAACAGATCTGCCTGTCGCTGGGTGAGGCGCACGAGCGAGGACTCGTGCATCGAGACATCAAGCCCTCCAACCTCGTGGCCTGTCGCATGGGCCTCGCGGTAGACTTCATGAAGGTACTCGACTTCGGACTCGTGAAAGCCTCGTCGGAGAAGGAATCGGATGCTCCCGAGCTGACTTCCCCGGACGTGACGACCGGAACGCCGACCTTCATGGCTCCCGAGATCGCGGTCGGTGGCCGGCCTGTCGATCACCGGGCCGACATCTACGCACTGGGCTGCGTGGCCTTCTGGATGCTGACCGGCAGAAACGTATTCGAGGGACCTACCTCGATCGCGATTCTCACGCAGCACGTTCGAGATACGCCACCAGCGCCCTCGACGCTCAGCGAGACCCGCATTCCCCCGGAACTGGATCGTATCGTCCTCGATTGCCTGGCGAAGGACCCGGACGATCGACCTTCGAGCGCGGTCGCGCTCCACCGGCGCCTCGACGAGTGCCCGGTTCAGCCGTGGACGCCGGATCAGGCGAGGCAGTGGTGGGAGCTTCACATCCCCGATTCGGAACTCCCGCCATCCGAAGCGCGCGACGCATCGATTCTCGATCCGGAGCGGACCATCACTCTGCTTCGGGAGGAATAGCCGGGCCGACGGCATCGCTCGGACGGTCTGCTCAAATCCGCGCGAACCCCGTTCCGAATTCGTGCAGGAACTGGCCCCCCAGGACTCGAACCTGGATTACCGGCTCCAAAGGCCGGGGTCTTGCCGTTAGACGAGGGGCCAGGGCGGACGCTGCGGACCCGACCTCAATGCCGGGCGTCCCGATCCGAACTTGGCCGACGCAACCGAGAGCGTCAACCGGCCGGTGGGCCCAGCGTCACGGTTCGAAGCAGGCGCACTCCAGCTCTCCGGTGCAAGTCGCGCTCGGCCCGGTCCCGCGCCTCCTCGTCCTCGAAGATCCCTGCGAGGCAAGCCCCGCTTCCGCACAGCAGAGCGATCCTCGCCCCCGCTGCCAACAGGGCATCCCGCAGCACCGCCAGCTCCCGGTGACGACGGAACACCGGGCGTTCGAGATCATTCACGGCGAGACGCTCGAGGACCTCCCAATCGGTCAGAGCGGCCGGCTCGGGAAGCAGGACCGCACCTCGCTGCTGCGGGTTCGGGCCGCCGAGTTGCCGCTCCTTATCGCGATCGAGATCCAGCCAACCGTACGCATCGGCCGCACGCACCCCGAAAGGTGGCTGGGCGATCAGTACCGGCCGGGCGGGCGGCGGCGGAAGCGGCATCAGCCGGCGTCCCCGCTCCCATCCAATGGCCATCTCCCGGGTGCTCAAGCCGAACGGCACATCGCTGCCGAGATCTCCCGCGAGTCGGGCGAGCCGATCGGGCCCCGGATCGTGGTCCAGCAGCTCCGTGAGGGCGATCAGGACCGCCGCGGCATCCATACTGCCACCACCCAGACCGGCTGAGACGGGGATCCGCTTTTCGAGACGAATGACGACGGCCGGTGAGAGGTCGAGATCCCGATGCAGGAGATCCGCCGCCCTCCAGCAGAGGTTCTCCGGGCCTTCCGGCAGACTGTCAGCCCCATTCACCAGGAGTCGGATGCCGGGGGGGCCCGGCTCCACGCTGACCAGATCGGCGAGCGCGAGACCGAGCAACAGCGTTTCCACGGAATGGTAGCCGCTCTCCTCGCGCTCCAGCACCTTCAGCCGAAGATTGAGCTTGGCCGGCGCCTCTCTGGCCACGGTCAAGATGGTTTCTCCGACCGCGTGGCGGTCTCGTCCGTCTCCACCGCTCGACCCACATCCGACCAGGAGAGCCCGAGCCGCTGCAGGTACCAGATTCCGATGACGGTCACGGGAATGAAGGTGAGAATGTGGTAGCTCGTCGCGAAGCTGACGACGCGCGCCGCGGAGACATCCCAGGGACCGAGACCGACACGGGCCGCGGCCTCGAACACGCCGAAGAAGCCCGGGCTGGAGGGAGCCGCTACCGCGAACGCGATCACTGCCTGCAGGAAGTGAGCGCCGACGATTCCCGGCCCGCCAATGTCGAACGCTTCGAGGCCGGCCCAGATCGAGAGGGAGAGATCGATCCAGACGATGAAACTCCAGAACAACGCGCGGAGGAAGACCCCCGGAGATGCGAGTGCCCCGAGACCGGCCACGAAGGAAGCCGCGGCCCGGCTGGCACGTTCGCCGAGACGCTCGGGCAGCCATCGCACCACCGATGCATCGAAGAGCCGGGATGTGGCATCGGGATTCCGGGCGGCCAGCCAGAGCAGTCCGAGCCCGATCCCGAACGCGATCGCCCCGATGTTGGCGGTACGTCGGACCAGTTCCGCCGTCGAACCATCGCCGAGCGGAAACCCGGGCAGGGAGATCGTGACGAAGAGAAAGATCGCCAGCACCACACCATCCAGGATCCGCTCCACGATCAGCGAGGCGATCGATGCGCTCAGCGGGACTGGTTCGGTCCGGGTGAGCGCGAATGCCCTCGTGAACTCGCCCAACCGGGCCGGGAGGACATTGTTGACCGCGAAGCCGATGCAGACGGCTCCGAATCGCGAATCCAGGCTGGTGCCGTCGTACGACGGTTCGAGCAGCACCCGCCATCGAATCGCCCGAAGGCCGAAGCTGAGAGTCGCGAGAACGACTGCGAGCAGCAGCCAGAGGGGATTCGACTGCCGAAGCTCGTGCCACACCTCAGCCGCGGACACATCCCGAAGCACCCACGCCAGGAGGGCGATCGTAACGACGATACCCAGCAATGTCTTCCACCGGTGCTTGCCCATCACGGCTCCCTCAGAGGTGTGCCGACCTGGCGTCGCCGACGGAGCGGCCGCGAGTCAGCTCTCACGCGCCCGCAGCACGATATCTTTCATCTCTCTCACGGCCCGCTCGAGCCCCGTGAATACGGCCCGGCTGACGATGGAATGGCCGATGTTCAGCTCCTCGCAGGGGGCGATCCGGGCGACGGCCGCGACGTTCTCATACGTGAGACCATGTCCCGCATGAACGGACAGGCCGAGGCCGGTGGCGAGGTCCGCCGTGGCCGCGAGTCGCGCCACCGCGTCCCGGCGGCCGGCCGGCCCCTCGGCGTTGGCATACTCCCCCGTGTGCAACTCCACGGCGTCGGCCTCGATCTCGGCCGCAGCCTGCACGGAGCTCGATTCGGGATCGATGAACAGTGAAGTCCGAATACCCTCGGCCCGCAGGCGGGAGACCGCACGCGCGGTGCGTTCCCGACCGGATCCGGTCAGGACCAGTCCTCCCTCGGTCGTGATCTCCTCCCGCCGCTCCGGAACGAGTGTCACCGCCGCCGGGCGCCAGCCGACCGCCAGTTCCACCATCGAGTCCGCCGTCGCGATCTCGAGGTTCACGCCTGTCCGCACCGTGCGCATGAGCAGATCCACGTCCCGGTCCTGTATGTGGCGTCGGTCCTCACGGAGGTGAACGGTGATCCCATCTGCACCGCCGAGTTCCGCGAGCACCGCGGCTCTCACCGGATCGGGCTCGTCCGTACGTCGTGCCTGCCGGATCGTGGCGACGTGATCAATGTTGATGTAAAGCCTCATGGACGGCTCCCGCTCGAGGTATCGGGTTCCCGGCGCCGGCTCGATCTTACCGGGAGATCAGCCGTCCGGCGAGATCTTCGAAGCCGGCTCGACGTGCCGTACGCCGATCTCCGGTTGCCCTTCCCAGGCTCCGATGAGGGCTCGAGGTGCCCGGACGAGCACCCGAACGACGGCATCGCTGTCCGTGCGGCTCAGAACCTCGGCCTCCCGGTAGGCTCGGGCGAGTGTCCTGCCATCGGTGACGGGGATCTCGAGCTCGACAGTGGGATTCTCAGCCTGGATCCGGACGCGGAGAGCCCCGCGCAACGCCTGCAGTCCGTCTCTCTCCCGCACCGAGCTGAGGACGTGCGGGCCGAACAGACCCGCCGCTCTGAGCCGAAGAGCCTCCTCCTCCCTGTGAGTGAGCTGGTCGACCTTGTTGAAGGCGAGCACCGTCGGGTGCCCGGCGGCTCCGATATCGTGGAGCACGTCCTCCACTGCTTCCACCTGATGATCCCACGAGGGACTCGACGCATCGATGACGTGAAGAAGGAGATCGGCCTCGGCAACCTCTTCGAGAGTAGCCTGGAACGACGCGACCAGGCCATGCGGCAGCTTCCGGATGAATCCGACCGTGTCGGTCACCAGTGCCCTGTAACCGTCCCCGAGGTCGACCGCCCGGGTCGCCGAGTCGAGCGTCGCGAAAAGGCGATCCTCGACGAAGAGTTCGCTGCCGGAAAGCGCCTTCAGGATCGAGGACTTTCCGGCGTTCGTGTAGCCGACGAGCGCCACCCGGAACTCGTCGGCGCGGCCCTTCCTCCGCGTTCCACGCGCACGAGAAATGTGCCCCAGCTCCCTGCGCAGCCGTGAGATCCGACGATCGATCATCCTCCGATCGGTCTCCAGCTGCGTCTCACCCGGTCCGCGGGTCCCGATGCCGCCCTGCGTCCGCGACAAATGGGTCCACATGCGCTTCAACCTCGGGCGCATATACTCGAGCTGGGCCAGTTCTACCTGGAACCGGGCCTCCGCCGTGCGAGCTCTGAGCGCGAAAATGTCGAGGATCAGCTCCGTCCGGTCCATGACCCGCAGTCCGAGCTTCTTCTCGAGTGCCGCACCCTGCGCCGGCGTAAGGTCTTCGTCGAAGACGACCAGGGAGGCGGAGAGTTCCACCGCCAGTTGTTTCAGCTGCTCGGCCTTGCCGCGCCCGATGTAGAGAGCCGGGTGAGGAGAGGCGAGGCGTTGCACGAGGGTGCCGACGACCTCGGCACCCGCCGTGTCCGCCAGCCGTGCCAGCTCCTCGAGATGCTCGTCAACGAGGCGCTCGGGCTCGTCGAGACGCGGGGCACCGACGAGGATCGCGCGCTCGACCGGAGGTGCGAGTTCGATCGTCCTGGCCGTGGCTCAACCCTCCCCTTCGTCGGCGGTCCGGGTTCGCTCGCCGTCGGCGGCGGTCTGCCGCGCCGAACGGATCGCCTCGATGCGATCCGCGATCCTCTTCTCTGCGCCGGCGTCGGCGGGCCGGTAGAACCGGCGCCCGCGCAGAGAAACCGGGAGATACTCCTGGGGCGCCACCGATCCCTCCCAGTCGTGATCGTACCGGTAGCCGGCCCCGTAGCCCAGCTCCTTCATCAAACCGGTAGGTGCGTTCCGTATGTGCATCGGCACCGGCTCGGCCGGCGTGTCGCGCGCAGCCTGCGACGCCCGGCCAAAAGCCTCGTATACCCGATTCGATTTCGGAGTGACCGCCAGGTAAATGCAGGCCTCCGCCAGAGCGAGTTCCCCTTCCGGCGATCCCAGCATGTGATAGGCGTCGCGTGCGGCCATCGCGACGCGAAGCGCCGTCGGGTCTGCGAGGCCGACATCCTCGATCGCCATCCGAACCAGTCGCCGAGCGATGTACATCGGGTCCTCGCCACCTTCGAGCATGCGGGCCATCCAGTACAACGCACCGTCCGGATCCGAGCCGCGAACCGCCTTGTGCAGCGCCGATATCAGGTTGTAGTGCTCCTCACCCGACTTGTCGTACCGGGCGAATCTTCTCTGAAGACCATGCTCCACCTCTTCCCGGCCGATCCGTCCCCCGGGCCCGGCCAGTTCGGCGGCGGTCTCGAGCGCGTTGAGTGCGCGACGTGCGTCGCCATCGGCGGCTTCCGCCAGGCGGCGCAGCGCTTCCGGGTCGGCCTCGAGCTCACGCTCACCCAGCCCTCGCTCTCGATCCGACAGGGCCCGCAGGAGCAGGCTCTGGACTGCCTCGGGATCGAGCGGCTCGAGCACGAAGACCCGTGTCCGGCTGAGCAGCGGACCGACAACCTCGAAGGAGGGGTTTTCGGTCGTCGCGCCCACGAGCGTGATCGTTCCCGCTTCGACGTGCGGCAGGAAAGCGTCCTGTTGCGCCCGGTTGAACCGGTGGATCTCGTCGACGAAGAGGATCGTGTCGGGGCCGCCGGCTCTCTTTCTTTCGGCTGCCTGCGCGATCAATTCGCGAACCCGGGGGATTCCCTCGGTCACGGCACTGAACGGCTCGAACCGGGCCCCGGTTCGGCCCGCCAGAATCGCCGCCAGCGTCGTCTTTCCACACCCGGGAGGACCCCAGAGAATGAGACTCGGCACCCGATCACGCTCGATGAGCTCACGAAGGGCCCCTTCGGGCCCGACCAGCTTCTCCTGACCGGCGAACTCTTCGAGGGTCCTCGGTCGCATCCGCGCGGCGAGCGGTGCCCCCGGATCCGCTGCCATCGGACTCCGATCCGTCCGGCCGACATCGGGATCGAACAGGCCGGGAACGCCCGGACCGCCGTCAGAGGTCGGCATCGAGTCCATCCAGAGCGCCCAGTTCGATCAACTCCCTGGCCTCGGCCAGCAGCGTCTCCCGCTGATTCCGGGACGGATCCTCGATCACCTGGGCGTGGAGTTCCTCGAGCATCAGGCCCACCAGCGGCCCCCTCGGGAGACCGAGCCCGATCATGTCGTTCCCGTCGACGGCCAGGTCGGAGAGTTCCAGGGGCGCCCCGCCCACCAGCTCGTCGTGAACGCGGCCCCAGACGTGGATCAGGGCCCGCTCCGACTCGCGAGCGCCCGAAGCGCGAGCGAGCGCGAAGTGCAGGCGGAACAGATCGCGGGCCTGATCCCGCCCGGCCTCGGAGAGCCACTCGCGAACCGCAGCCGCCGAGTCGACCGGACTCACGAGCGGCAGGTACCGACTCCACAGCATCTCGGCGCGACGCGACTCCGACCGGGAGAACTTCAATCGGTCCATGATCGCGGACACCGACGTTGCCCCGGCCGCCGGACGGTCCACCTCATCCGGGCGAGTCCCCGGTTCCCCGGCGTCCTCGCGCGGCAGCGCCAGCAACAGGCGCACCAGCCGGAGAAATGCCCGGGATCGAGGAATCGCGTCGATCGCAGCAAGCGTGCTCTGCCAGCGAGGGTCCTCGCGAGCGACAGTGGCCAGTTCCGGGAGCCAGTGATCCATCGCCCCCGTATCGGCATACAGCGCCAGGACTTCGCCGGCCCGTGGTCCCGCGAGGCTCTTCATGAGCTCCTCCCGGACACGCTCCGCGGAGAGGCGGTCGAGACCCGGCACGGCCGCCTCGAGGGCGGCTCGCGTGGCTGAATCGACCTCGAGACCGAAACGGCCCGCGAACCGGAGTCCCCGGAGCACCCTGAGATAGTCCTCGGCAAATCGCTCCCGGGGGTCGCCGACGGCGCGCAGTCTCCTCTCCCCGAGGTCCTCGGCACCGCCGTGGGGATCACGGATCTCCCCGGTCGACGGGCGCCAGGCCAGCGCGTTGATCGTGAAGTCTCGCCGAGAGAGGTCTTCCTCGATCGTCTCCGCGAATTCGACCACCGCGTGGCGGCCGTCCGTTTCCACGTCACGCCGGAAGGTGGTCACTTCGTACAGCATGCCGTCGGGGGCCAGTACACCCACCGTTCCGTGCTCGATACCGAGGGGCACGGTGCGACGAAACAGGCTGCGCACCTGCTCCGGGTGGGCACTGGTGGCGATATCCCAGTCCGCCCGGTCGTCGCCGCTCCAGGCATCGCGGATCGCGCCGCCTACGCCCCAGGCCTCGAATCCGGCTGATTCCAGACGGTCCGCGACCCAGAGGAACCCCTCGGGCGGGTGAAGCTCCGGACGGCCCGTGTCGGCCGTCATATCGATGCCCTCACCCGCAGAGTACGCTCCCCCCGTTCACGTTGAGAACCTCGCCATTGACATGCCGCGCGAGGGAGCTGGCCAGAAAGACGATCGGGCCTGCGACATCCAGCGGCGTGGCGATCCGACGTACCGGAATCTCGCCTTCCACGACCGTACGGGTCCCTCCCCTGAGAACGTTCGCCGACATGTCGGTGTCCACCCACCCCGGTGCGACGGCGTTGACCGTGATGCCCGCGGGTCCCAGCTCCACCGCGAGGGACTTCACGAACGACTGAATCGCGCCCTTGCTGGCCGCATAGTGGCTGTGCTCGGCTTCTCCCCTCTGCGCCGCGGTCGACGTGACGAGCACGATCCGCCCGCCATCACCGAGACGACGGGCGGCCTCGCGAGTCGTCAGATAGACGGAGGTCAGATTGACCGCCATCATCTCGGCCCATTCCTCGGGGGGCAGATCGACGATCGGGCGGGGCTTCTCGTTCCAGATCCCCGCATTGCCCACGAACAGGTCCAGCTCTCCTCCGAACTGGCGATCCGACTCGCCGAACAATGCCTCCACCTGCCCGGGATCTGAGAGATCGGCCGCGAAACTCCAGGCGGATTTCGCTCCTGCCGAGAGCGCGAGCTGGGCCGCGCCTGCGGCTGCCTCCTCATCGGAACGGAATGCGATGCCCACCCGGGCGCCGGCTGCACCGAGGAGCTGAACCGTCGCGCGCCCGATTCCACGAGAGCCACCGGTCACCAGCGCCGCCTTCCCCGCCAATCCGGGCAGGAAGATGCTCGATCGGATCATTCTGCCTTCTCCGGGTTCTTCCGTCGATCGGCGAAATGTGCATCCACCATGTCGGCGACCGCGTGCTCGATGGCGAGGTGTACCTCCTGGATGAGCGCCGTGTCCGATGACGGCACCCGGATCTGCAGGTCGACGAGTTCCGCCAGCCGCCCGCCGCCGTGCCCCAACAGCCCCACGGTTCCGATGCCCATTCTTTCGGCCTCTGCCGCTGCCGCGAGAAGATTCGCCGACTCGCCGGAGGTGGAGTGAAGAACCAGCAGATCGCCCCTGCGGCCGAATGCGCACAGCATGCGGAGGAAGGCTCGCTCATACCCGAAGTCATTGGCCGACGCCGTCAACTGGGCGGAACCCGCCGTGAGCGCGATGGCAGGAAGCGGTGCCCGCTCACGCTTCAAGCGCACGACGTACTCCGTGGCCACGTGCTCCACGGTCGCGGCACTTCCTCCGTTTCCGCACATCAGCACGCGCCCATCCCTCTCGAACGTCTCGATGACGAGGCCGGCATAGGCAGCCGCCCGTGCCGGGATTTCGTCGGCAGACCGTGTCAGCACCTCCGCAAGAGCGCTGAGGTGCGCCCGAGCGGACTCTTCTCGCCGGTCACTCATCGCTCAGACCCCCGCACCATGCGTCGCAGCCGTTTCACCAGAGAAGACGCGAGGTCCACGGGTGGGACCGGCTCCGTCGTCTCGCCGGCGAGAATCGCCGCGGGATTTTCGGACGTCAGAAGATCCGCGACCTCTTCATGCCCGGCGGTCACGAGCCGGTCCCAGCCTGCACGAAGCAAGGTCGAACGTCCATCCCGACCATGGTGGTCGGAGGCGAGGCAGTCCGCGTGACCCCGCGCGAGCATCTGATACGCGACGCGTTCCGATTCAGGCCCGTGCTCTCCCAGAAGGCTCCCCACGTTCACGACCATCACGACACCTGCCTCACGCCACCGTTCGATCCACTCGTACGAACGTCCGATCCCCGTATACCGCTCGGGATGAGCGAGCACCGGACGCCACCCCTGGTTCGAGACGCTGGCCAGCATCAGGTCGGGATAGGCCGGAAGCATGAGCTGCGGAAACTCGACCAGCATGGCACCCCCGCCGAGCGCGAGACCCGGGTCGGTGAGATCCGCTTCGGGCTCATCGATCCGGATCTCGAAAGAGAGCGTGAGATCCACGCCGGGAACCCGATCATCCGCCTCGCGCTTCAGTTCCTCGAATCGGCGCTCGATTCGATCCCGCCATGAACTCTCGACGTGACTCGCAGACAGGTGCGGCGTCGTGACGACGCGCCGGATTCCAGCGTCCACGAACTCTTCGAGCCAGTGAATCGCGTCTTCCGTGCTTCGGGCCCCATCGTCGACCCCCGGCACCAGATGGCAGTGCAGATCGACGAGTGACGCGGAAGGACCGAGCTCGATGTTCATTCCGTTTCGGTGGCAGGCGCTCCGGCAGCCAACCGGTCGCCGAATTCGCCTCGGGGACCGATCTGCCGGCACAACGATTCGACGTCGGCGCCAAGCTCCGCCGCAGCCTCGAACGCGAAGGTCAGAACCGCGTCGGCGGAGAGCAGCCGCAGCGCGGACTGTCGACGGCCGTGACCATCGGCGACCTCGGTCAATCCCTTCAATGCCGCCTGCGTCAGAAGTTCGGCGATGGCTTCCCCGCTCTCTCCCCGGTCAGCCGCGCCTGCGCTGCGCACGAGCAACAGTACGTCGGCACCGAGCTCCGGCGGCGCCGTCGCCAATCGAGACTCCAGCCACCGGATCGTGGCATCGAGCGTCGTCAATCACCCTCCATGACGGTTCGAGCGAGCTCCGCCGCCGCATCCAGCGCAGCCTCCAGTTTGGCGGCGTCTCCGACACCCCCCTGGGCGAGATGGGGCTTTCCCCCTCCTCCCGAACCCGTGGCGCGGCTCGCGGCTCGGACCAGATCTCCGGCTTTGAGTCCGCGCCCGATCCAGTCATCCGTGACCACGGCGAGGATCGAGTCCTTCCCATCCTCCATCCGGATGTGCACGATCCCCGCTCCCGACCCGAGTCCTTCGCGAAGTCGATCGCCGAACTCGGCCGCATCCGCGCCCGCTGGCAGTCCGATGCTCGCCCGCACCCACCGGGCGCCCGCGTCGCCCAGCAGACCGGCCGAGTCCACGAGCTCTCGGGCCGTATCGTCCGCGTCTGCCCCGCGCTGCTCGGCGAGACGATCCTCGAGCTCACTCTTCTCCTGGAGCAACGCGGCCACTCGAACCGGAAGATCCGATGGCGCGACGTGCAACCGTTCGGCGAGGTCCGAGATCAGATTCTCGGAATCGAGCAGCCGCCCGTAGGCACGCGGCCCGGTCACTGCCTCCACTCTACGTACTCCCGCCGCCACACCGGTCTCGGACACGATCCGGAAGAGCCCGATCTGTCCGGTGGAGCGGACGTGGCAACCCCCGCACAGCTCGAGGCTGACACCCGGCACGCGCACGGTCCGCACGACGGCTCCGTATTTCTCCCCGAACAGCGCCATGGCACCGTCGTCGAGGGCGTCCCGATAGGCCCGATGCTCGATCTCGATCGGAGCATTCGCCCAGATCGCCTCGTTGACCCGCTTTTCGATCTCGGCTCGCTCCCCCGCTGTCAGCGGCCCGTGGTGCGTGAAATCGAACCGGAGCCGATCGGGTGCGACCAGCGAACCGGCCTGGTGCACGTGCTCGCCGAGTACGCTTCGAAGTGCCGCGTGCAACAGGTGGGTGGCCGTGTGATTCCGCTCGGTGTCACGCCGCGCGTGCTCTTCCACCACGGCGAGGACTTCGCTCGGCTCATCGGGCACGGTGCCGTGTGTCGGTTCGCCGATGACCACCGCCTGACCGCGGTCGTTGCGGACCACTGACTCGACGACCAGCTCCCAGCCCTCGCCGCGCAGATAACCCGTGTCGCTCACCTGCCCCCCGGCCTCTGCGTAGAACGGGTTCTCCGCGAGAAGGAATGCCCGGGTCCCGTCGATGCCGGCATGCTCCAGCACACCGGTTTCGACGCGGAGCCGCTCGTACCCGATGAACTCCTGGTCTGCCTCCGCCGACAGCGCGCGAGCCCGCGCGAGAACTTCGTCGCTGGGGCCGCCGCTCGTGCGTGCCACAGACGAACCGAGTGTGCCGGAGAGGTCCCTCGATCGGCGTCGCTGCTCCTCCAGCGCCGCGTGAAATCCGGAGAGATCGACGTCGTAGCCGCGCTCGGCCGCCATCAGCTCGGTCAGGTCGAGCGGAAACCCGAAGGTGTCGTAGAGCTTGAACGCCTCTTCACCGGGGATCGTGCCGGATCCACCCTGCGGAGCCACCTCGTCGAACCGGTGCATCCCCGCCTCGATCGTGGCCAGGAACCGCTCTTCTTCGGCGCGCGTCGTGCGCTCGATGAGCGTGCGCCGGTTCGCGAGCTCGGGGTAGGCATCGTCCATGAGGTCGATGACGACACCGACCAGCCGATCCAGCGTCGGCTCACGACGCCCCAGCAGCCATGCGTATCGACCCGCCCTGCGCAGGATTCGTCGCAGGACGTAACCCCGCCCCTCGTTCGAGGGGAAGACGCCGTCCGCCAGCATGAACGCGACCGCGCGAGCATGATCGGCGAGCACCCGGAAGGGCAGACCGGCTTCCCAATCTTCCGGCGCCTGCGAATACGGGATGCCGATGACTTCTTCCGCCCTCTCGATGATCGGGAGAAAGAGGTCGGTATGGTAGTTCGTTCGGGTGCCCTGGAGGATGGCCGCGATTCGCTCCAGGCCGGCCCCCGTGTCGATCGACGGCTTCGGGAGGGGCGTATCGCCCGCGGGACCCCGGTCGAACTGCATGAAGACGAGGTTCCAGATCTCCATGAACTCGTCGGCCTCGCCCAGTGCCTCGAACTCCTCCGGAGAGAGAAGTCCGTCGCGCGAGCCCTCCGGCCGCATGTCGTAGTGGATCTCCGAGCACGGACCGCAGGGACCCGTCTCCCCCATCTGCCAGAAGTTGTCCTTGTCGCCGAGGCGGAGCACCCGCTCCGCCGGAATCGATGTGAGCTCCGGCCAGAGCGCGGCCGCCTCGTCATCCGAGTGGTGCACGGTCGCCCAGAGGCGGTCCGGTTCCAGGCCCAGCTCCTCCGTGACGAATTCCCAGGCGAAACGGATCGCGTCCCGCTTGAAATAGTCGCCGAAGGAGAAATTGCCGAGCATCTCGAAGAAGGTGTGGTGCCGCGCAGTCCGTCCGACCTCTTCGAGATCGTTGTGCTTCCCGCTGACGCGCAAGCACTTCTGGGAGGTGACCGCACTCGCCGCGGGACGTTCCTGCTCCCCCACGAACACGCCCTTGAACTGCACCATACCCGCGTTCGTGAACAGGAGCGTCGGGTCGTCCTCGGGTACCAGGGAGCTGCTCGGCAGATGAAGATGCCCCTGCCGTTCGAAGTACTCGATGAATCTATTCCGGATTTCCTTGGATCTCATCTCTTCCGCTTGGATCGGGACGGGTTGCTGCCTCACGACGGGCCGATTCGCCACAGCCGTTTAATATGAACCCGACATGCAACCTATACAATCGACCGGACCGGTCGATCCGCAAAGAGACTTCAGTCGAGATCCGCTTCCGGCAGGAGGTCGTCCACGACCCGGCGAACATCGGCTCTCGCGAATCCGCGGCGCAGAAGCCAGGCCGAGAGTCGGCGGCGGGCAGTCACGGGCTCGGCGCGATTCAGCCGCGATGCGCGAGCTTCGGCGATACCCCGGAGAAGCTCCGACTCGGAGGTGCCGATCTCCTGAAAGGCCGAGGTGATCGCCGCGTCCGCGAGATCGGGAGCGATGCCGCGTTCGACGAGTTCGGATCGAAGCCGGAATCGGCCGCGAGGCCGCAGGCGAATCCGGTCTCGTACGAAGGCACGCGCGAAGGCTTCGTCATCCAGATATCCCAGCTCCTCGCACCGGTTCGCCGCGCGGTGGATCGCGTCCTCGGGATGGGATTTCCGTCGGAGGTGCCGCTCGAGCTCCTTCCGGCTGCGGGGGCGGTAGGACAGACAATTCAGGGCGGCTTCGAGCGCATCGGCATGGGCGCCGTCACGCACCAATGCCTCGAGGGCGCCCTCATCGATCGTCTGGCCGCCGCGAAGCCCGCGCTGGAGGACGAGGGAATCCGGAAGAGTTCCGAGTGCACGGCCATCCACCTCGAGACGGACCCTGCCTCCGTGGCGCTCCGGTTCGAGCGTCGTGATCGTAGGCACGGTCCGTTACCGGTTCAGGCTTCCGCCATCTCCGCGGATTCTTCCCCCTCTTCCTGAGCATCCTCCGCACCGGGATCGACGGGGAGAATTCCGAGCGCCACCCGGAGCTTGTGCTCGATTTCGTCCGCGATGTCCGGGTTCTCCCTCAGGAACATCTTGGAATTCTCCCGGCCCTGCCCGAGCCGGACGTCATCACCGTAGGAGTACCAGGCCCCCGAACGCTGGACGATTCCGTGCTCTTCTCCAAGGTCCACGAGAATCCCCGACCTGCTGATCCCTTCGTTGAACATGATGTCGAATTCCGCCATCCGGAACGGCGGCGCGCACTTGTTCTTCACGACCTTGACGCGCGTCCGGTTCCCGACCTGCTCATTCCCATCCTTGATCGAGGCAATGCGCCGGATGTCCAACCGCAGCGAGGAATAAAACTTCAGCGCCCTCCCTCCGCTGGTCGTCTCCGGATTGCCGAACATCACACCGATCTTCTCACGGATCTGGTTGGTAAAGATCACGGCGGCGTGGGAGCGGCCGATCGCGCCCGTGAGCTTCCGAAGCGCCTGAGACATCAGCCTCGCCTGAAGTCCGACGTGCGAGTCGCCCATCTCGCCTTCGATCTCGGCTCGTGGAACGAGGGCCGCGACGGAATCGACGACGATGACATCGAGGGCGCCGGAACGAACCAGCACCTCGGCAATCTCCAGCGCCTGCTCGCCCGTGTCGGGCTGGGAGACGAGGAGGTTCTCCACGTCCACTCCCAGACGCTCGGCGTATTGGACGTCGAGAGCGTGCTCGGCGTCGATGAAAGCCGCGACTCCGCCATCCTTCTGAGCGTTCGCGATCACGTGAAGGGTGAGCGTCGTCTTACCCGACGACTCGGGCCCGAAGATCTCCGTCACCCGTCCCCGCGGGATCCCGCCTACCCCGGTCGCGTGATCGAGAGCAAGAGCACCCGTCGAGATCACCGGTGTCTTCACCCGAGCCCGGTCCAGTCCGAGTCTCATGATCGCGCCCTTCCCATGCTGCCGCTCGATCTGGTTGATCGCCACGGTGAGGGCTTTTCGCCGTTCTTCGTTGAGCTCCAGTGCCATCGCTTCTTCCTCGAATGCGGGGTCGGTTGTCGGTCGAAACAGTATATCGGGCCCCTCCGACTTTCGCAATTTGTTCGGGTCGCTCCCGAACGCCGGCGGAAGCGCGATGCCGAAGCGCCCTCGAGTCCACTCTGTACCGCGTCTCTCATCTCCCCATCACTGAC
The DNA here is from genome assembly GCA_037382625.1 of Gemmatimonadota bacterium. Lineage (GTDB taxonomy): Bacteria > Gemmatimonadota > Gemmatimonadetes > Palauibacterales > Palauibacteraceae > Carthagonibacter. The sequence goes on from JARRPS010000001.1 coordinate 24,248, forward strand.
TTGCCGGGGCCGAGTCGCGAGGCGACGATTCAAGTGGGCCCGTCCCACCGCCGGCGACTCACATTCGGGAGCATTTTGGAGACAGAGATGCCCGACGACGACAGAACCGACTCGATGGTCATCCCCGCCGCCGCGATAGAGGGGCTCGGAGACTTCTATCTCGGCCGTCGCACCGCTGAACCCGGGGCGCCTCCTTTCCTGTACGACTCCCGTGACCTGACCACGCATGCGGTCGTGCTCGGCATGACGGGCAGCGGCAAGACCGGGCTCTGCATCACGCTCCTGGAGGAGGCGGGACTGGACGGCATCCCCGCGCTGGTCATCGACCCGAAGGGCGATATCGGGAACCTCCTGCTCACCTTCCCCGATCTGGAGCCCTCGGACTTCCGTCCGTGGATCGACGAATCGGAGGCGGCCCGAAACGAGGTGTCGCCGGACGCCTTTGCGGAGGTCACGGCCGGGAAGTGGCGGAAAGGCCTGGAGGAATCCGGCCAGGACGGAGCCCGGATCGCCCGGCTCAGAGCAGCCGTGGACATGCCGATCTATACGCCGGGCGCGAGCCACGGCCTTCCGATTGCCGTGCTGCGCTCTTTCGAGGCCCCGGGGGATGCCATCGTCGCCGATCGCGACGCATTGACGGAGAGGATCACGACGGCCGTCTCCGGACTCCTGGCCCTGGCCGGGATCGACGCCGACCCGGTGCGAAGCCGCGAACACATCCTGCTATCGAGGATTCTCGAGCGGGGCTGGACCTCCGGGCGTGACTTCGATCTCGGCGCTCTGATACGGGGAATTCAGTCGCCGGGATTCGAGCGGGTGGGCGTGCTGGACCTCGAGTCGTTCTTCCCGGGACGGGACCGTTTCAAGCTGGCCACGGAACTGAACAACCTGCTCGCCGCCCCCGGATTCGAAGCCTGGCTCGAGGGGCCGCCCCTCGATATCCCTTCGCTGCTGTGGACGCCGGAAGGTAAGCCGAGAATCGCGATCTTCTCCATCGCGCACCTGGGGGAACCGGAGAGGATGTTCTTCGTGACCCTGCTGCTCAACGAGCTCCTTTCGTGGGCACGCTCGCAGCCGGGTACGTCATCCCTTCGGGCCCTTCTCTACATCGACGAGGTGATGGGGTACCTGCCTCCCACCCGCAATCCTCCTTCGAAGCCCCCCCTTCTCACCCTCCTCAAACAGGCCCGGGCCTATGGCGTCGGCATCGTTCTCGCCACCCAGAACCCGGTCGACCTGGACTACAAGGGACTAGGCAATGCAGGCACCTGGTTCCTCGGTCGTCTGCAGACGGAACGGGACAAGGAACGGGTGATCGAAGGATTGGAGAGCGCGTCGGGTGCGGCGGAGAGCGGTCTCGATCGCAAACGCATGGACCGTCTTCTGTCGGGACTCGCGAAACGGACCTTCCTCGTCGGCAACGTCCACGCCGACGCACCTCTTCTCATCCATTCCCGGTGGGCGATGTCCTATCTTCGGGGGCCGTTGACCCGTCCGGAGATCGGCCGTCTGATGGCGGACCGGAAGTCGGAGCCACCGGCCGGATCAGGGGCGACGGCAGAGGTCGAGGACGTCCGTGGCGCGCCGGGCAGGAAGCCGGTCGAGAGTGCCGGCCGTCCCGGGGCGAAGGACCTCGACGGGACCGACCTGGCACCGGACCGCCCCGTCGTGCCCCCGGAGCTTCGCGAGGTCTTCCTGGCGCCTGCCGGAGGTGGGTCCGACGGCTCTCCCCGAGTACTGCGGCCTGCCCTGCTCGGCCTGGCGGATCTCCACTACGTTCGCGCATCGCTGGGCGTCGATGTATGGCACGACGTGGCGATTCTCTCGGAAGTCGGAGAGTCGGGCGAATCGAACCCATGGGCCGGAGCGCACGAGTTGCCCGGAGTTCCCGACCTGGATCGCCCACCTCCGGAAGACGTTCTCTTCGCACCGGTTCCCGCTTCCGCGATCAGCGCGAAGCAGCGCCGCCGCTGGCCATCTCAACTGAAGAACTGGCTCTACCGCGAGCGCCCGCTTCGACTCTACCGGATTCCCGCTTTGAAGCTGACGTCCGAACCCGGTGAATCGGAAGCGGCGTTTCGGGTCCGTGCCCGCGAGGAGGCTCGGAGCGCGAGAGGCGCCGCCGTCTCGAAGATTCGGGACATGTACCGGCGAAAAGTGGAATCGATCGACAGGAAACTCTCTGCGGCCCGGACCCGACTCGACCGCGAGAAATCGCAGTACGACTCACAGAAGTTGGAAAGTGCCGTGGGAATCGGATCCACGCTGCTCGGGTCCCTGTTGGGTGGACGTTCATTCACCGGATCGAAGGCAACGACCGCGGCTCGTCAGGTGAGCCGGACCGCCAGCCAGCGGGATGACGTGAAGCGGGCCGAGAGGGCCATCGAGGAGTTGGAAGGGCAGCTCGCCGAGATCGAGATCGAACTGGCGGAGAAGCTCGAGCGAACCCGCCAGGAGTGGAGCCTCGAGTCGCTGGAAGTGGAGGAAGTCGTGCTGGCCCCGCGAAAGAGCGAGATCGGCGTGGAACTCGTGGCACTGGCATGGCGGCCCGATGGCATCGACGGTTCGTCTTCCGAGGGAGGCGGAGCGGCGGGCGGGGATCCGGACTGAGGAGTCTGCTTCTCGGGAGACGCACCCATCGGCCGGGGCCGCGGCCGGTCGGGGTGCGGTCGGCGGCCGTCCTCTCGATCGGACGGTACCGCCGATTCGGCGGCGTCAGTCGTCCAGTACGAACGTGACCTTCATGTTGACCCGATAAGTCGCGATCTTGCCGTCCTTGATCTCGACCGTCTGCTCGTTGATCCACGCGCCCTTGATGTTCTTCAGCGTCTTGTGGGCACGCGCGATTCCGTGGGTGATGGCGTCTTCGAAGCTCTTCTCCGAGGATGCGGTAATCTCGGTTACCTTCGCGACGGACATGTCGTATCTCCTTGGTTCGGGTTTCGGCCGGTTCCTGCAGCGGAAACACTCAGTATAGCATCGCGTGAGGCCTTGTGCCCACTCAGGAAAGCTCGTCGCGCAGAGCCTTCAGAGCGAATTCGACCCCGTCGTCGTCCACGTCGAAATGAGTGACGAGACGGAGGCGGGTGGGTCCAGTCGCGATCACCATCACCCCCTTCTCGGCGAGCCGGGCCGCCAGCTCCTCAGCACCGAGATCCGATCGCGTGATGTCGACCATGAGGATGTTGGTTTCCGGCTCGAGCGGATTCAGTCCCTCGATCTGTCGACAGCCTTCGGCCAGCGCCCGAGCCCGGGCGTGGTCCTCCGGCAAGCGGGGGAAAATGTGCTCGAGTGCCCAGAGTCCGGCGGCGGCCAGGATTCCTACCTGACGCATGCCTCCGCCCAGCCGCTTTCGCACCGACCAGGCCTCTTCGATCAGCTCCCGGGGGCCTGCGAGAAGAGATCCGACGGGACAGCCGAGACCTTTCGAAACGCAGACCATCACGGTATCGGCTTCCCCCGCGAAGTCGATGAGCGAAGTTCCCGAGGCGGCGGATGCGTTCCACAACCGCGCGCCATCCAGGTGGACCGGCAGCCCCCGTTCCCTCGCCAGCGAACGAACCCCACGCATCGCGTCGACGGGTACCACGATGCCGCCGTGCATGTTGTGGGTGTTCTCGATCCAGATCAGCGAAGTCACCGGATGGTGGCGATCGCCCGGTCGGATGGCCCGGGCGACATCTGCCGCCGTGAGTCGTCCCGAATTCGAAGGGACCGGGTGAAGCTGCACGCCCGACAACCAGGCGGCGTCGGCGAACTCGTAGTGGTACACGTGCGACTCGGCTTCGCAGACGGCCTCCGTGCCCGGGCGACTGTGGAGAACCATGGCAGTCTGATTGGCCTGCGTTCCGGACGGAAAGAAGAGCGCCGACGGCTTTCCGAGAAGCTCTGCGACCCGCTGTTCGAGGCGATCGACCGTGGGGTCCTTCCCGAGAACGTCATCATCGACCTCGGCCCGGGCCATCGCTCTGCGCATGCCCGGCGGCGGCCGGGTGACGGTATCGCTGCGGAGGTCTACCGCCCGGTCCAAGGCCCTGTCGACTCCCGGAGCGATCAGGTCGCCGGCGCGGCGTCCGCGATGGACTCACCGCAGCGGGAACAGAAACGTGCGCCGGGCTTCACGGCGGCGCCACAGACCGGACATTCGCCTCCCGTCACGACACGACCGGAGGTCTCGCCGAGTGCGTCCCGGGCCTCGATGGCTTCGGCCGCCCAGTGCGCGCGCAGTTTCTGGTAGTCCGACTCGGCCATCTTGCCCGTCTCATACTCGAATTCGAGCTCGCGCAGCGCGTCCAGAGCTCGGGCCTTCCGGCCCTCCGGCGTGGGCGCTTCCGCCTCCCGGACACTCTTTCGCTCCACCATGGGGGCGAAGATCACTGCCGCCAGAAGAAGTGCCAGGATCCCTCCGAATATGTAAACCGCGTACACGTTCGCACCGCCTGTTCAGCCAGTTGTGAGCTTCGGTCCGCCGTTCGAATAACGACGCTCGGAAGCGAGTTCCACCGCGCGGGCCACCGCAGCCGCCGGTTCGTCGAACCGCTCAATCGGGAATCGCTCGCCGAGCGCATCCCGAATTCCCACCAGGGGTTTGCCGATCTTCATGCACAGGGCCGCTTCATTCAGGGCGCCCCATTCACCTTCTATCGCAATCAGCGCTTCGGAGGCCCGCACTATCAGAGCATTCCGCATCTCGCCGAGGCCCGTGGCGATCGGAATCGTCACACCGGCCGCGCAGGCGTTCGCATCGGTACCCGGCAGGAAACCGATGACCAGTCCTCCCGCCTCCGATGCCCCCGCCGAGGCCGCCTCCATGACACCGCCGCCTCCGCCGCAGACGACGACGGCTCCGGCGCGCGCGAGTGCGCGGCCGACGGCCTGCGCGACTTCTTCCCCCTCCGCCGTCGCTTCCGCGGAACCGATCACTCCGATCCGGAGTGGACGCACCAGCTTTCGCGCCACGGGCGCCTTCAGGCGTCCGACGTCCAGGAGAGCACCGCCCGGATCGCACGACTCCAGTCCGACATGACTCGCTCCCGGAGTTCGGCCGCATCGGGGCCCGGCCGGAAGACCCGACCCTCTCCCAACGCGTCGAGAAAGTCCTCGGGACGATTCCAGTATCCGCTCCCCACCCCCGCCAGTCCGGCGGCGCCGATCGCCGTGAGCTCCGAGGCCCCCGGCCGGTGCACCTCGAGACCGAGCAGGTCGGCCTGAAACTGCATCAGCCAGTCATTCGTCGAAGCTCCGCCGTCGGCCCGAAATCGGCCGGGCCCCACGGACGAGGCACGTTCCATCGCCTGGACCACATCCAGCGTCCCGCAGGCCATGGCCTCGAGCGCGGCACGGACCAGGTGGGCACGCTCCGTCCCGCGAGTCAACCCGAAGATCGTGCCCCGTGCACCCGGCTCCCACCAGGGAGTCCCAAGCCCGGTCAGCGCCGGAACGAACACGACACCGCCGGTGTCCGGAACGCTTCGGGCCAACGCCTCGCTCTCCGAAGAGTCGGCGATCAGCCCGAGTCCGTCTCTGAGCCACTGCAGGGCGGAACCCGCTACCAGGATCGACCCTTCCTTGGCGAACCGGGGCTCGCCTCGGGGACCGCAGGCGATGGTGGTCAGTACTCCCTCGGCATCGGTCCCGCGTTCCTCTCCACAGTGAAGGAGCAGGAAGGCCCCCGTTCCATAGGTATTTTTCACATCACCGGCATTCCAGCCACCGTGCCCGTAGAGCGCCGACTGCTGGTCTCCGGCCACACCGGCGATCGGGACGTCCGCTCCGAATAGGGCCGGTGCCGTGCGACCGATCACGCCGGCGGACGGGTGAATCGCCGGCAGCATTCCGGCCGGCACGCCGAACAGCTCGCAAAGCTCCGGGTCCCACGCCCCGGCCTCGAGGGAGTACAGCATCGTACGGGAGGCATTGGTGTGATCGGTGGCGTGGATCTGGCCTCCCGTGAGCTTGAAGATCAGCCAGCTGTCGATCGTCCCGAAGCAGGCACCGCCGGCTTCGGCGCGGTCGCGCAGAGCCGGATCGCGCCGCAGCAACCACTCCAACTTCGTGGCGGAAAAATAAGGATCGAGAACGAGACCGGTGCGTTCCCGAATCATCGCCGAGTATCCGAGCTCTCGGAGTTCCGTGCAGCGGTCCGCCGTTCGCCGGTCCTGCCACACGATGGCAGGCGCGATCGGCTGGCCGGTGGCGCGGTCCCACACGACAGTCGTTTCGCGCTGGTTGGTGATTCCGATCGCGGCTACGGCGTCCGGTGTCAGGCCCGCCTCGGCGACAGCCCGCCCGACGACCGATCGAACCGAGGCCCAGATCTCTTCCGGATCGTGTTCGACCCGACCCGGCGCCGGGAAGTACTGGGGAAACTCCTCGTGAGCCGCCGCGAGTACCCGTCCGCCATGGTCCATGAGCATGGCGCGGGACCCCGTCGTCCCCTGGTCGATGGCGAGTACGGCCGAGGCGGAACTCAATGCACGAGACCCGACAGGAGAATCATTCGGCCTCTGCCCGCCTGTCGGCGACCTCGGTGATTGTCTGGAAGTCGTACCGGTAGCCGTGTCGGTCCAGAAGCTGGAGGAGAAGCTGCACCGGGAGCCCCATGACGTTGAAGAAGTCTCCGTCGATTCGCTCGACGAGCGCCGATCCGCGCCCCTGAATCCCGTAGGCTCCGGCCTTGTCCGCGGTCTCGCCGCTGGCAACGTATTCCTCGCATTCGACCCGAGCAAGCGATCGAAATCGCACCAGAGTTCGGCTGACCCCGGCTTCCAGGCGTGACCGCGAGCGGAGTGCCATTCCGGTGAAGACCTCGTGATCTCTACCCGAGAGTCCGAGTAAGATCTCGACCGCTTCGGCCCGGCTGGCCGGCTTTCCGAGTGGCTCTCCATCCACCGCGACGATCGTATCGGCGGCGACGAGAATCTCATCGGGCCCGACGGAAACGGCTTCAGCCTTGGCGACCGCGAGCCGGCGGGCCGCCACGGCCGGCTGCTCCCCCGGCTTCAACAACTCCGGGGTATCCGGAACGCGCACGGCATAGGGAAGGCCGAGTCGCGTCAGAATCTCCGCGCGCCGCGGTGACGCCGAGGCCAGAATGAGTCGGACGCTCAACGTTCGATGACCAGTGTGACAGGCCCATCGTTAACCAGGCTCACCCGCATCATGGCCCCGAAGCGTCCCTCGGCGACGGGTACCGCGCCCCGCCTGCAGATATCGACGAAGCGCCGATACAGTTCCGCCGCCCGCTCCGGCGGCGCGGCCGAAATGAAGCTGGGTCGGCGGCCCTTCGAACAGTCCCCGTACAACGTGAACTGCGACACGACCAGGAGCTCTCCCCCCGCCTCCCCGACGTCGAGGTTCATCCGGCCATCAGCGTCCGGAAAGATGCGGAGTCCGAGAAGACGGGACGCCATCCACTCCAGCTCCGCGTCCTCATCGTCGGGCCCGAAGCCGGCGAGCACCAGCAGGCCCCGACCGATCTTCCCGACGACTTCCCCGTTCACCGTCACGGCCGCCTCGCCGACCCGCTGTGCGACCACACGCATGCCGCTCTCCTTCCGGCCTGTCCTCGGATCATCCGTCCAATATCAACAGCGATGTGCAAAAACGCGCCTCCGTAGTCAACCGATCGCCGCACCTGCCGTATCTGCCTTCTCTCACCATTTTCCACATTCTTTCCACGCCTGTTCCACATCGTTTTTTTGAATCTTTCCGCTTCCCCGCAAAGCCTCCCATGCCGAAATCCACCGCGGATCGATCGAAGGAATCACCGGGCTTCAGGATACGGCTTCCGCGAGCGAACCGACCCGGAGCGCAGATTCTACGCGTCGGGAGGAGGAAGGTCGAAAGACTCAACCCCCGGTCGCTCCGAAGAGCGCCGGGGGTTGAGAGAGGATATCTTTTCCGCGTCGTAGCGCTGTTTCTGGTCGGTTGCGCTTTCCTTCCAGAATCCGACAGGTCTGGGTCCCTCCGCTCGATCAGCTGTGTGTCGTTTCGATCCTCGTGAGAGAGCCGTCCCGCCACATCGAGCGACCTGCCGTCGCTGTTCCGGCGCGGCGTCGTTCATGACCGCCGGTGCCTCCTCAACGGCACGAAGGAAAGATAAAAAAGATGATTTTGTCCGTCAACCCGAGTTTCCGTCCGAGTCACACTTTTCGAAAAATCGGTCCGTGTTCAGTAGCGACCACAAGGGCTTCTGACCATCATTCGGTCACGTTCGACCGGTTCCAGTTCGCGCGCACGAGCGGCCCGACCTCGAAAGCGCGCCGGGCATCGACCGTCGTGCCCTCTCTTGCGACCCGCGCCATCACCCGATTCAGGAGCGCATCCGCGGGAAGAGTCCGACGCAGGCCGGCGGTGGTACCGACGAGAATGAGCAGGTCTCGGCTTCGCGACAGGGCGACATTCATCAGCCTGGGAAGATCCGTGTTCCGACGCTCGTTCAGAAACCAGCTCGACCCGGGCGGCGCATCCACCGTATCGAGGATGACCACGGCCTTTTCTCGACCCTGGAAGCGATGGATCGTACTGATCTCGAGTCCCGCGGGCGCCACCTGACCCAGACGGCCGCGAACGCCTCGCCACAGCGACCGCGTCTGGGCGCGGTATGGGGTCACGACACCCACATCACTCACGCCTTCGCGTCCGAGCACCTCGAGAATCTGGAGGATGGCCTCCACGTGAGCCGCGTTCTGTCGGGACCCATCGACCCGCGAAACGACCGGTTGCAGACCGTCGCTTTCCAGCAGGACCAGCGAGGGACCGGTCGGTTCGGCCGAAGAGACGGAAGCGGCGTCCCGCAGCCGTCCGCCGTAGAAGAGCTCGCTGACGAGCGCCCGGATCGGGGGGCGCATCCGATACTGCTCGTCCAGCATCGAGCAGAGCCCGTCCGTCGGGGACGGCAGTCCGTCCCCGGGAATCAGGACTCCCGATTCCTCGAACAGATCGCGTGCCAGCCATCGACGGGCCCGAGCGTCCCGGCTCAGCACGACCGGAGGCAGTTGCTGAAAATCGCCGAAGGCGGAAGCCGTCCGATCTACCAGGCAGGCGGCGTGGAACACCTGTGGAAGGGGCGCCGCGCTGGCTTCGTCCACGATCAGGTGGTTGAACCGCTGAGCCGCCAGCTCATCGCGAATGGCCAGACCCGCGAACGTCGTGAGAACGACCCTCGCCTCGTCCAGCCTCGCCCGGGTCGCCCGGCCCATCTCCCCTGCAATCCGTCCCGCTCTCTGCAGGAGGACGGAATCGGATGCTCCCCGGGCTCGGCCGACGACCCTCGCCTGGCGTTCGGAAAGCGTCAACTCCGGGGTTCGGGCCCGGGCCCGACCATCGAGTAGCGTGCCCTCCAGCTCGAGCAGGGACCGGGAAAGCCGTGAAGGCTCTCTTCTCTCGGCTCGCTCGACGGCCGCCTCGAGCGAAAGTCGGCGGTCGCCCGTCGGACTGAATTCCGCCCCGACCCTGATGATGCGATTGGCCTCGATGGCAGCTTCACCGAGGCAGGCCGCGACCCGCGACGCGGCCTCGTCCACCGCCACGTTCGTGGTGGCGACGACCAGGACTCGGCCCCCGTCGGCGAGAGCGGCGGCCGCGGCGCCCAGCAGTCGGGTCTTGCCCGTGCCGGGCGGACCCCACACCAGCTGCACTTCGCTGCCCAGCACGCGAGACAGGGCACGCCTCTGGGAGTCGTTGAGTCCGGGATCGGTCTCTTCAGGCGTGGCGACCCGGCCGACCTTCGGGAATTCGCGGCCCAGCAGTCGCAGGGCCGTCCGCGGGTGGAATCTCTCGGGATCCTCGTCGATCTCCTGAAGCCGCGAGATGAGCGCGGCGAGAATCCAGGTCGGATCGAAGGTGAGAAGGGCCGGCCCGGGATGCGGGCCCAGCCATTCGCTCAGGCGGACACGGACGGAGGGCTGCGAGCCGTCGTAGCGGAGTACGGTCCCCGTACCGCGGCCACGTTCCGACTCCACCCGCACCGCGTCGTCGATTCGGATCCCGTATCGGCCGGGGGGAAGCGACCACTCGTACACCGGCGGCGACCCGGCCGGACTGACTCGCCGTCCCCCACTGCCCGGTATAGGTGCGGACAGTCCGCGAGCATCGAGATCTGCCCGGACGGCCTCGATCTCCGCCTCCAGGGCGACGCGACAGCCGTCGAGTACGAGATCGAGGGGCCGGTCCGCCCCGTGTCCGGATTCGCTCACGCGCGCAACCTATCTCCCGTCCCCGGGCCTCTGCACGGCTCGGGCCGCTTGAGAGTCGCAGGTCAGGTGGATAGCCTCTCCCCATGGCAGAGATCTCAGATCCTTCCCGTATTCACCGGGAGGCCGCTTGCCGCCAGTCGGGCGGGTCTTCGCAACGGGTACGTTTTGCCGGCACCCGGCCCGGCGAGCGGCCCGTGATCGCGTACCACCCCGACCGAGAGTGGTTGGTGTGAGCGGGGACTCCTTCCTCGCCGACTCCGAGCGAGTGGCCCGGTGGATCGCAGAGTACAGGGAACGGCTTCCGTCCCTTCCCGTGTTGCCGGACGTGTCGCCCGGTGAACTCCTGGCTCGCCTGCCGGATCAGGCTCCCGAGGGACCGGAGCCGCTCGAGGCCCTCCTCGACGATCTGGACCACCTGATCGTCCCGGGCCTCACCCACTGGAATCACCCCGGATTCCTGGCGTATTTCTCCAGCAGCTCCTCGGATCCCGGTGTTCTGGCGGAGTTCATCTCCGCCGCTCTGAACGTGAACGCGATGCTCTGGAAGACGGCCCCCGCCGCGTCGGAACTGGAGACGCGAATGGTAGACTGGGTGAGGCTCTTCGTGGGGCTGCCGGTGGACTTCGAGGGCGTGCTGCAGGACACCGCGTCGAGTTCGAGCTTCACCGCGCTTCTCGCTGCACGCGAGCGGGCGCTTCCCGGCACGCGTGCGCGGGGCCTGCAGCAGTCGGACGGCTGCCGGCCGAGGGTCTATCAGTCCGATCAGGCCCACTCCTCCATCGACAAATCGGTCATCGCAGCCGGTATCGGGCTGGAGGGCATTCGTCGCGTGGCCAGCGACAGTCGCTTCCGGATGCGCCCCGCCGAGTTGCGTCGCCGACTGGTGGAGGATCGCGCGGCCGGCGACAAACCGGTCATGGTCTGCGCGACGCTCGGAACGACCTCCACCGCCAGCGTCGACCCCGTCGCGGAGATTGCTGCGATCTGCGCCGAGGAGGACGTCTGGCTGCACGTGGACGCGGCGTACGCCGGACCGGCCGCCGCGCTCCCCGAGCTGAAGTACCTGTTCGAGGGCTGGGAGGCCGCGGACAGCATCGTCATCAATCCGCACAAGTGGCTGACCACCCCGATCGACTGTAGCGTTCTGCTGTTTCGCGACGCCGACGCGGTGCGGCGGTCGTTGACCTCCACGCCCGCCTATCTGGAGACTGACGTGGAAGCCCGAAACCTGATGGATTACGGGCTGCCCCTCGGCCGGCGTTTCCGGGCCCTGAAGCTGTGGTTCCTCTTTCGACGGCAGGGCGCGGAGGCCCTCCGTGAGATGCTGCGTCGACACATCGAGCTCGCGCACGACTTCTCGGAATGGGTCGCAAACGACGAGAGATTCGAGCTCGTGGCCCCGCCGAGCTTCTCGACCGTCTGCTTCCGCGCCTTTCCGCCCGCGCACCGCGTCGGCTCGGAGAGACCCGCAGAGTCGAACGACTGGAACCGCCGACTGCTGGAGATGGTAAATCGGCGAGGCCGGGTGTTCCTGTCGCATACGGAGCTCTCCGGCCGTTACGTCCTGCGCCTGGCTGTAGGCAGTGCCTGGGTGAGGGACGAGGACATCGCGGCAGCCCGAGCGGAGCTGGGCGCCGCGTACGAAGCGCTCACAACCTCTGACCCCGACCCGGGAGTGTACGATGCTGAAAGAGGGTGACCTCGCCCCCGACTTCGAACTCGAAACCTACGGCGGCGATACGATCAAGCTGTCCGACCTCCGTGGCCGGAGAGTGGTTCTCTATTTCTACCCCAAGGACGACACCTCCGGTTGCACGAAGGAAGCGTGCGGCTTCCGGGACAACATGGGCGCACTGGAGGAGAAGAACGCCACCGTGCTCGGCGTCAGCCCCGACGGCGTGGCGTCTCACGAGAAGTTTCGCGACAAATACGAATTGAACTTCCCACTTCTTTCGGACCCGGATCACGCGGTCGCGGAGGCCTACGGTGCGTGGGGGACCAAGAAGATGTACGGGCGTGAATACAAGGGCATTCTGCGCTCGACCTTCGTGATCGATCCGGAAGGTCGGATCGAGAAGGCGTACCCGAAGGTCAAGCCGGCCGATCACGCCGGTCAGGTCGTAACGGACCTGAACGCGTGAGCGATAGCGCCATCGTCGAACGCGCGGTCCGGGCCTGTTTCCGGGCCGCGTTTCTCCTGGTGGGAGTCTCCTTCCTGTTCCCGTCATCCGGTCGGGGTCAGGACGCGCCCCGGGTCGTGCCTTCCGAGCAGGAGGTCGTCCTCCAGCGGGCCGATCGCGCCCGGGTGAAGGGCGATTCTGCGGCCCCGATCCGGATCGTCGAGATCTCGGACTTCCAGTGTCCGTACTGCGCCCGATTCTACGCCGACAGCTGGCCGATGATCGACAGCCTCTACGTCCGTTCCGGGATCGCTCGGTATCTCTGGATCTCCTTTCCGAACTCCACGCACCCGAGAGCCTGGCCGGCCGTGGAAGCGGCATTCTGCGCCGGAGCGGCGGGTCGCTTCTGGCCGATGCACGACCTCCTTTTCGAGCGAACCGCAGAGTGGACGACTGCGTCGGACATGGCGGGCCTGTTCACCCGCTGGGCCGGAGAGATCGGTGTGGAAGAGGCGAGCTTCGCCGCCTGCCTGCGGAATGATCTCACGGCGCCCCTCCAGGTGGCGGACTATGACTCGGCGCTGCGATCCGGAATCACCAGCACGCCGTTCTTCGTCGTGGGAGACAGCATCGCCATACGCGGCGCCGTCTCGGCCGAGCGTTTCCGCACCGCGGTCGACAGCGTTCTGACACTCCGTGGATTGGAGAGACCCTGAAGTCAGTACCGGCGTCGACTCCGGCTTCCCGGTCGTTCCGGTTGGATCCCGGGGGGACCGACTGGCTCGTCCCGCTCGCGTTCGTCTGCGTCCTGGCCCTCTCGGCCATGTACGTGGATGACTTCCGCGTCTACTACCAGGCGGGCAGGCGGTTTCTGGCGGGGGGCTGGACCGATGTCTATCGCCCCACCGAGCTCACACCCTTCAAGTACCATCCGCTGTTCGCCATGCTCTTCGCGCCGCTCGCCCTCCTGCCCTGGGCGGTGGCAAAGCTTCTCTGGGCGGCCCTGAACGGCTTCTGGGTCTGGGACGCGGGGCGCCGTTTCCGGAGCACTTTCGAGCTCCGAAACCTGCACTTGTTCCTCGCGCTCTGTTTTCTGATTCCCGCCCTGGCGTGGCAGTTGAAGCTGGGAAACGTGACGTTTCTCCTGCTCTGGCTGATGGCCGTCGTCGTCTCGACCCGCTCTTCCGGGCTCTCCGGCGGCGCCGCCGGGATCATGGTGCTGCTGAAGCCGTTCTGGGCGCCGTTCGTTCTCCTGCCGCCCCTCACCTCTCGCAGGCGGATACTGCTGGCGCTCCTGGTCGCGGCGATCGGTCTCTCTCTGCTGCCCCTGATCGTGGGAGGACCGGGAGCGTACGCTGACTGGTGGTACACGCTCACGGACCCGGTGCACGGCCACAACTTGCCGAAGGAAGACAATCAGACGCTCTTCGGTCTCGTCGCCCGCAACCGGGAGACGCTCGGCAGTCTCGCCCTCCCGCTCTGGTTCGTGGGATCGAGCCTTTCGGGACTGACGTGGATCGCGACGGTCCGGTCCTTCGATCGGGATCGTTTCGAACTGGGTGTGCTCGCGATGGTGCCATTCATCCTCTGGGCGGCGCCGCTGAGCTGGATACACCACCAGGTATGGCTCTGGCCGGGCCTGGCTCTGCTGCTGCGGGGCTCGAGCCGCATCCTCCTTCTGGTCGTCTGGCTGCTGCTCACGGGCACCGGAGAGCTGTTCTTCTCGAAGGAGGTCGCGAGGTCCCTCCACCAGTGGGGGCTGCCGACGCTGGCCTTTCCCCTGATCCAGCTGCTCTTTCTGGTGAATTCGCGAAACCGGGAGTTTTGAGCCCGGTCTGCGGAGACACCGGGCCGATCCGGTGCCTGGTGATCGAATCTCGATCGGAGCTTGTCGGTCGACCGAGCGGCCGGCCACGATTCTCAGCCCAGGCGCTCGAACACCCGTCGGATCGCTTCGAGGGCCAGGGCAGCGGTTCGCGCGCCCGCATCGAACGCCTTCGCCAGGGTTCTCTCGTCGACACCCGCGAGCGGGACGTCGAACGCGAAGTGCACCGAAACGCCTGCGGGGCGCACGCGAGCCGCGCTGTCGGCCCAGCCTTCCTCGGACGCATCGAGCGCTCCCTCGATGTGCACCTCGACCGCGTCGGCTTCCCTGCCCACTTCCTGTGCCATGATTCCGAGCCGCCGCGCGAGACGCTCGTTGCCTTCAGGGTCCACGGGACGCTCTTCGAGCCATAGAGAGGGAGGCGCGACGTCCACGACGAGACTTCCGAGCATCACGTCGGGGTGGAAGGCGAATGCCGAGTCATCGGCGCCTGGCCCCAACTCCCGCTCCAGTTCCTCCAACTCGAGCGAAAACGACTCTTCCGCTTCCGCCGGCACCTCGGTCGTCAGGTAGGCCGCGAGTCCTCCCGGTCCGATCAGGGCGCCGGCCAGGGCCACCTCGTCCAGGGCCAGCTCCACGAGCGCTGACGGGGCATGCAGGATGTCGAGCGCACCGGACTCGAGGATGTCCAGTTCCGACTGGTCGTATGCCAGACACCGGAAGAACCAGGTGACCGGCTCCTGTCTCCCTTCGAACAGGTCGCGGACCCCGAGACCCGCTCCGCGCAGAGCCGTCAGTAGCGCGCCACCGATCTGCTGTCGAGTGAGCTGCGGCACGGTCTTCCTCAGTGTGAGATCATGATGTGAGCCCAGGGCGTGTCGGGCAGCATCAGCCATGGAATCCCGTCCTCCGGTCTGCCCGGGAGTCCGGTCCCCTCGAGTGACGCCCCCGGCAGATACACGACGGTCAGCCGTCTGAGCCCTTCCGCGCTCCCGTCGGCGCCCGCCGGTGGTCCCGACTCCGCGCTGACGGAGTACAACGTCGCGGCTGCGGGCATGGAAAGGGCCCCGCTCCGGAGAGCCTCGAAGCGCGAGTCCAGGATCTCGCTCCGGTCGAGCCCACGGGCACGCCCCTGGCGCCCGAGTCGCATGTACGGATCTAGCGACTCGTGATAGCACGCGACATGGAATCCGTCCCGGTCCGGATCGTCGGCGATGCAAATGAGACCGTTGTTGCCCGGACGCAGAGTCGTCAGCACATCCCCAACCCGTTCCTCTCCCCCGATTCCTAGCACCTCCGCGCCGGAGCGCAGCGAAGCCGGCGCCGCGAGCAGCGCGCCTTCGATCTGCTCCTTGGGGGCGACGCCGCCGACCCCGGTAACGGTGTCCTGGGCCGGCACGGCGGCAGGTGCGCAGAGCGCCAGAATCAAGAAGTGAGTCGTCAGCCTCGACATGGAAATCTCCCGGTCATTGGGGAAGGATCATTGTCTCCGGCCCCGGATTTTCGCGGCTCCCGCACCCCTCTAGTCAGGATGTCCCGCGCAGGGTTACTGTGTCCCACAGCAGCAATCGATGGGACCGCGTTTCTCAATACCGTTCCACCGGGCAACATCCGAACATGCGTCACAACCACATGCACGAGTTGGGCTTATGAGTCCCCGTGCGGCGGGTTCGGGCTGCCCCGAGACGCACCGGCGGCGTCCGTCGCGACACCGGACGGCGGCACGGTTCTCGCTGACGCTCGCCGGCCATTGCAGCACGATTTGTCGCGGGCGATGCGGAACGCGGAAACGAAAAAGCGCCTCCCGGATCGGGAAGCGCGAAACGTCCGTCTTCGACCCGCGTCAAGCTATTCGGGGCGGGGGCGGTGTCAAGCGAGCGTGCAGTTCGGGACACGCACCGGCCGGTACGAACCGCCGGACAGAATCGAACCCTACACACAAGAGCGGATCACCATGCGAATCGTGGTTCCAAAGGAGCACTCGCCGGGAGAACGGCGTGTCGCCATGTCACCGTCCGCGATCAGCCGGCTGGCCTCCGACGACATGCAGTTCATCGTCGAGAGCGGTGCAGGCCTGGCGGCTTCGCACTCGGATGAAGAATACCGGGAAGCCGGCGCCGAGGTCGTCGCCGACCCGAAGAAGTTGTTTGAAGGCGCGGACGTCGTCGTCAAGATCAATGGCCCGGTCAAGCGCGAGGACGGCACGGATGAGGTCGACCTCATCCCCTCGGGGGCGTTGTTGATCGGACAGTTGCAGCCGCATGCGAATGCCGAGACGCTCAAGCGCCTCGCCGATCGCGGCGTCACCGCTTTCTCGATGGAGCTGATGCCGCGCACCACACTCGCGCAGCGGATGGACTCCCTCTCCGCCTTCAGCACCGTCTCCGGCTACAACGCCGTGCTCCGCGGGGCCGCTGCCAGCAGCAAGTTCTTCCCGATGCTCACGACGGCCGCCGGCACGATCGCGCCGGCGAACGTGTTCATCATCGGCGCCGGCGTCGCCGGTCTTCAGGCGATCGCCACGGCCCGGAGACTCGGAGCGGTCGTCGAAGCGTTCGACATCCGGCCCGCCGCGAAGGAACAGGTCCAGAGCCTCGGCGCGAAATTCGTCGAGTGGGAAGGGAGCGAGGACACGGAGACCGAGGGCGGATATGCGAAGGAAGTCTCCGAAGAGGAGCAGGAGCACGAGCGTCAACTGCTCAGCGAGCACATCGCGAAGTCCGATGTCGTCATAACGACGGCCCTCGTTCCGGGGCGCAAGGCGCCCATCCTGATCACCGCGGAGATGGTCGACGGCATGCGACCCGGATCGGTAATCGTCGATCTCGCGGCCCCGGCAGGCGGGAACTGCGAAGTGACCGAGCCGGGAGAGACGGTCGTCCGGAACGGGGTTCTGATCATGGGGCCGCTCGACCTGGCGGCAGCCGTTCCGCTCCACGGGTCACAGATGTACGGCAAGGTCCTCTCGAACCTGCTCAATTACATGGTCAACGATGAGGGCGAACTCGTCATCGACCTCGACAACGACATCACGGGAGCGTGCGTCGTAACGCACGACGGAACGGTGAGGTACGAGTCATGACCGCCACGATGCCGGATATCCTCGTCAACGTGATCATCTTCGTGCTGGCGGTGTTCGTCGGCTTCGAGGTCATCACCAAGGTGCCGCCCACGCTGCACACTCCGCTGATGTCGGGTTCCAACGCGATTTCCGGCATCTCGATCGTCGGCGCCCTGGTTATCGCCGGGATGGGACAGGGCATCCTCTTCGACGTCATAGGAATGGTCGCGGTGATCGCGGCGACGATCAACGTGGTGGGCGGATTCATGGTCACCGACCGGATGCTGCAGATGTTCCGGCGGGACACGGACACCAACTAGCGAACCCCGAGGCAGAGTGATGGATACGAGACTACTGACGATGCAGCTCGCCTATCTGCTCTCGGCGGTGCTGTTCATACTGGGGCTGAAACGCCTCAGTCACCCCGACACCGCTCGCGGCGGCAATCAGCTGGCCGCCATCGGCATGCTCATCGCCGTCGTCGCCACGCTTCTGGGCGGCGAGATCGTGACCTGGCAGTGGATCATCGGCGGCTTGTTGATCGGGGGCGTGGTCGGCGGCCTGATGGCTCGTCTGGTCAAGATGACGGCGATGCCGCAGATGGTGGGCCTCTTCAACGGCTTCGGGGGCCTGGCCTCCGGGCTGGTGGCGGCCGCGGAGTATCTTCACTACACGAACGGAAAAGTCATCGAGTCCGGCGCGGTCGTTTCCGACGTTCCGCTCGACTCTTCGATCTCGATCATGCTCGGCACCCTGATCGGCGCCGTTACCTTCTCCGGCAGTCTGGTCGCCTTCGGCAAGCTGCAGGGCGTCGTGACCGAAAAGGCCGTGAAATTCACCGGTCAGCAGGTGGTCAACGCAACCCTTTTCCTGGGCATCCTCGCCCTGATGGGCTGGCTGATCATCTCGACACCGGGTGCGATCTCGGTGGGCGATCCGTCGAGCGTCAACCTCTGGTACTGGGGCCTCTGGATTGCCGCCATGATCCTCGGAATCCTCCTCGTGATTCCGATCGGCGGAGCGGACATGCCGGTCGTGGTGTCGCTGCTGAACTCCTATTCGGGGCTCGCGGCGTCGGCCGCCGGATTCGTCCTCAACAACAACGTCCTGATCATCTCCGGTGCCTTGGTCGGCGCCTCGGGTCTGATCCTCACGCGAATCATGTGCAAGGCGATGAACCGGTCTCTCGCCAACGTGATCTTCGGATCCTTCGGCGAGGCAGCGGGGAAAGGGCCCGTCGCGAAGGGCGAGAAGCGCACGATGGCGGACGTCAACGACGTCCAGGCGGACGACGTCGCCATGCTTCTGGCCTACGCCAAGCAGGTCGTGATCGTCCCCGGCTACGGGCTGGCGGTCGCGCAGGCACAGCACAAGCTGCGGGAGCTGTGTGACAACCTGGAGAACCGGGGCGTGACGGTGAAGTACGTGGTCCATCCGGTGGCGGGGCGGATGCCCGGGCACATGAACGTGCTGCTGGCCGAGGCGAACGTGCCCTACAACCAGCTGTACGAGCCCGAGGACGTCAACCCGGACATGGCCAACGTGGATGCCTGTCTCGTGGTGGGCGCGAACGACGTGGTCAATCCCGCCGCGCGGGATGACCCGAGCAGCGACCTCTACGGGATGCCGATCATCGAGGTGGACCGGGCGAAGCACTGCGTGGTGATGAAGCGCAGCCTGAATCCTGGATTCGCGGGACTCGACAACGAGCTGTTCTACCTTCGGAACACGATGATGCTGTTCGGAGACGCAGGCGACTCGATCGGTCGCCTCCTCGAGGAGGTCAAGCAGCTCTGAGTTCGTCGCGGTCGCGATAGCGCGACCACGGACCGCAGCGTTCTGCATCGTCGGGCCCGTCCCCAGATCCGGGGGCGGGCCCGCGTGCATCGAGGAGTCAGGTGCGCGCCGCACTCGATCCGGGCAGAACGCGGGATTCGTATGCCCCCCGGCATGCGTGAGCGTCCCGAGCGGGGCGATAATCCGGCCCCTGCGGGATGGCACCCCGCTTGCTCCGAAGGCTGCCGGAAGGAAGGATCGGTCACGCGCCGTACCCGACGTGAACGATCCCGCCAATCCGTCGCAGCCGCAGGAGATGCAATGTCCATTGCGCTGTCGGTCGTCATACCGGCCTACAACGAGAGCGCGGCGATCGGTGCCGGCGCGCTGGAGATCGTGCGTGCGTGGCTCGACGCGCGTCCGTTCCCCACCGAACTCGTCGTCGCCGACGACGGCAGCGGAGACGAAACCGTGGCTCTCGCGCTTCTCACGGCAGACCTCGTGCTGGAACTTCCGCGCGGAGGAAAGGCCGCAGCGCTAAGCGCGGGCGCGCGAGCGGCGCGCGGCGAGATCCTGCTGCTCTCGGACATGGACCTCGCGACCCCGATCGAAGATGGCTCACGCCTGCTGGAGGCGATCCGGGCCGGGGCCGACGCGGCGATCGGAAGTCGGGGGCTCGCCAGACCCGGAGCTCCACCTCAGCGATACGTGCTCAGCCTCGGACAGATGCTGCTGAGCCGGCTCCTTCTGGGGCTTCCCTACTCCGACACCCAATGCGGCTTCAAGGCATGGCGACGGTCCGTCCTCCTCCAGGTTCTCGACCAGATGGTCGTGTACGCCCCGGATCGACCCGGGGGCAGCGGGCGAGCGGGAGTGACCAGCGGTTTCGACGTCGAGTGTCTCCTCGTGGCGCGACAGCTCGGAATGGACGTACGCGAGATCCCGGTCTCCTGGAAGCACATGGCATCTGACCGGGTCCGGCCGGTAACGGAGGCGGTTCGCGGCGTCCGGGATCTCGCAGGGATCGCGGCGGCGCGGCGGAAGAACCTCTACCCCCCGCTGCACTCCTCATCGTCGGCCTGGGTGCGACGCCTCGACGTGAACCGGGAAAAGAAGGCCTCGGCCATCGAGACCTGGGTCGCTCCGAAGTAGTCGGGCATCCGCTGGGCCGCCTCGAGTGCGAGTCCGAATATCTCCTCGGCCATGCGCCCGATCACCGGATCCGCGACGCCGTCGTGAGCCGCGATCTCCGTCGCCTCTTCCAGCCGGATGCTGAGCGGTTCGAGCACCCGGGTCGCCGCACGGCACGCCTCGTCGTCGTAAAGCAGAGCCGGTATCACCACCAGCGGCACGTCCCACCAGGCCTCGCGCGGGGTGTCGAGGTATCTCAGCTCCAGCCGTCGACGCGGCCGGACGTGGGGAAAAAGCGTGCTCAGGTGCACCGTCCAGTCCGCGATCGCGGGCGGACGCTCCTCGCCCCGGTCGCGCCACCATTCGGTGAATGTCCGGCCATCGCCCGCCTCCGTTCCCTGCCCATCCCGCCGCAGAATGACAGGAGCCTCGAGGGCGAACCGCAGGTAGGCCTCGGGCGTCGTCTCCCCGGGCAGGATCGTCACGAATCCGGTCCTCCGAGGATCGACGCGTCGCCAGAGCCATAGACGTGCGCTCGACGCACGGCTCCCATCGGGCAGGATCATCGGAGAGTTGGCGAAGGCGCCCCCGAGTACGGGGACGAGCAGTTCGGCCAGCCGCCACCGGGCAGCGGCAGCCTCGGGCGGGCCCGGATCGAGATTCAGCTGCATGCTGGCGGTGCGGCACATCATGACTCGGCCCCACGGACCGATCCGATCGAAGTGATTCTCCATCGCCCGGTATCGGGCGCCGGACAGCTGCAGATCGACCGGACCGGCCGCGGCAGGATCCACGATGCCCCGGTCGAGCAGCTGGATCCCGGCTTCGGCCGCCGCACGGCGCAATGCACCGGCGATCTCGCGCAGCTCCTCCCCCGCTTCGCGGGCGCTCGAGGCGGGGCGACCGGAGTACTCCACCTGACCGCCCGGCTCGAAGGTGATTCGACCCCCGCCCGTGAGATCGATCGCCGGCTTCGAGCCCTGGTCGCCGGCCTCGGATTCGACGCCAAGCACCGATCGCACGAAAGGCTTCAGGTCGGAGAGCGGCAGCTGCGTGCATCTGCCGCCGGGATCGGTCCGCACCGGGATCAGCTCGAGCTCGACGCCGACCGCGCCCGGCCCGTCCGCGGACAGGCCTGGCGGAGCGAAGAGTGCTTCGACCTCTGCCCTCAGTCGGTCCCGCGACGGCTTCGTCACGGAAGGCGAGCCAGCGCCAGGGCGAAACGCTCCTCTTCGTCGGTAAACCAGTCGCTGAGCCGCAGCCCACCGTTCCGGAGCAGCGAGTCGACGCTGGCGCGCGTGTACTTGTGACTGAGCTCCGTGCGGATCGATTCCCCTTCCGCGAAATGAAGGGTCAGGTCGATCGAAGGAATGCGGACAGTCTGATCGCGACTCGAGACCAGGTGCATCTCGATGCGCTCTTTCGCCGGGTCGTAGAGCGCACGATGTCGAAAGGCGCCCGTATCGAAGTCTGCGCCCAGATCGCGGTTCATCACCCGGAGCAGGTTCAGGTTGAATGCCGCCGTCACCCCGGCCGCATCGTCATACGCTCTCTCGAGGGTGCCGGTGTCCTTCACGAGGTCGAACCCGATCAGGAACCCGTCCGCGGGCGACATCTCGGCCGCCGTGCCTGCGAGGAAAGCGACGGAACGCTCCCGCTCGAAGTTGCCGATCGTAGAGCCGAGAAACGCCAGAAGCCGTCGGCGCCCGGGAAAGGGCAGGTCGTGGGGGCGCTCGAAGTCACCGATCACTCCTTCCACTGTGAGTTCCGGATACTCGCGGATCAGCGCTTCGGCCGCCCGCTGCGAAGCTTCTCGACTGACATCGAGCGGCGCATATCCCTCGAGAGTGCCGATCGAGCGCATGGCATCGAGCAGCGCGCGTGTCTTGTCGGCAGCCCCCGAGCCGAATTCCACCAGCACCGAGGGCCGCAGCCGGGCTACGATCTCACCGGCGTGACGCTCGAGGATCTGCCGTTCCGCTCGCGTCTGGTAGTACTCCGGCAGGCGGGTGATCGCCTCGAACAGGCGCGAGCCGCGGTCGTCGTAGAAGTATTTCGGAGGCATCGTCCGAGGATTCGCCGTCAGGCCGCGCCGCGCGTCCTGCGCCAGCCGAAACGGGCTCTCCCGCTCCTCCAGACGGTTGTGAAGAACGATCCTGCCACCGGGCGGAAACTCAGACATCGCGAGCCAGGCGGAATCCCGCGAAGATCTGTCTGCGGATCGGATAATCCCAGTTGCGGAAGGTGTTGCGAGCGATGCTCGGGCGGGTGGCCCACGACCCGCCCCTGAGGACGCGATACTCGGTACCGAAGAAGACGGCGGAGTACTCATCGTAGGGAAACGAGACGAAACCCGGGTAACCGCGGAACTCGGAGCTGGTCCATTCCCAGAGATTGCCGAGCATGTCCCAGCATCCCAGGGCGCTGCGTCCCGCCGGGAAGGCGCCGACCGGCGAGACGCCAAAACGCAGCTGGTCGAGATTGGCACGGTCCGTTTCGTCCGGTTCCTCTCCCCACGGATACCGGCTTGATCCGCCGGTCTCCGGGTCCCAGGCAGCCGCCTTCTCCCATTCCCGCTCGTTCGGAAGCCGCGCGCCTGCAAAGCGGGCATATGCCTCTGCTTCCCAGTAGCAGACATGCGCGACCGGCGCATCCGGACGAATGGGCTCGTCTCCCAGCGCAGTAATGCGTTTCCAGGACGCGATTCCGCCTGAGCGCGCAAGCTCCTGCGCCTCCTCGGCGGCGGGGACGACGGGTCGGCTGTTCGTGCGGTCCGCGACGGAGGTCCCGACCGGGTACCAGCCCCCGGGCGCGACGAGGCCCGATTCGTCTCGCCAGTGCCAGCCTTCGGGGCTCCAGAGCTTCCTGTCGGCGTATCCTCCGGCGGCGATGAACTCGTTGTACTCACCGTTCGTCACCGGATACCGACCCATCTCGTACGCACCAGTCGATGCCTGCCACACCGGCCGTTCATTGTCATAGGAAAATCGGCCCGACCCGTCACCCATCCGGAACGGACCGGCAGGAACTGGAATGAATCCGGGAAGCGGAGCTCCGGCCGACGCGGGAGGCACCGGCTTCCGGATCACGGGATGGTAGGCCGCGTCCGGGATCAGCAGAATGGCCTGGAGAATCGTCTCCTGGTGCTGGGCCTCGTGGTCGCGGACCATCTCGTACACGTATCCCTGCCGAAGGAGCGGATTCGTGGATGCCAGGTCGACCGATTCCAGCCCCTCGATCGCCTTCGTACGGGTCTCTGCGAGCCGGCGCTCGAGGATGTCGACGCCCGGGATCGCCAGATCCCCTCGCCGGGCACGTGGTGTTCGGAAGGCGTCGAACGCCCGTTCGATCTCGTTTTCACTGGAGACCTCTCCCAGCCTGGTCACCAGCCACAGCTCCTCAAAAGCCGCGATGTGGCCGAGATCCCACGAGATCGGGCTCATCAACGAAGAATGCTGCCTCTCGAGCAACGCGTCCGACAGCGGCGCGACCAGTTGCAGCGTACGACTCCGCGTTTCTTCCAGACCGCTCCGCAACGTCTGCCGATCCATTGCAACTCCCGGGGTCACACTCGACTTTCGCACCCTCGCGTCATCTCGCACTTTCTGCTGCGACCTGTTCGGTCCGACATTTCGACACGACCGATGCGGGAACGCTGCCCTGACCCGGAATATAGGCGGGTCACCGCCGCCGAAACGAGGCACCCCGAACGCCCGGCCGGGTATCGAGTCGTCCGGATGCGAAACGGCTACTGAGTACGGGAAGAAATACCATGACCGAAGATCGCGCGAGCAACGGCGGACGGATTCACGTCAGCGAGGAAGAGGCCCGCCGGGTCGCGGAGGCTGCCCGCCAGGCCGACTGGGAGAACGCCACGTTCGTCCGGGATCTCTTTCTCGGCGACTTCCGGTTCGACCTGATCGACCCCTATCCCGATCCGGGCGACTTCATATCCGATCGCTGTCGGGAGTTTCTTGATGAGCTTCGCCTTTACCTCCGCACGGAAGTCGATTCCGAGCGGATCGACCGGGAACGGAAGATTCCTCCCGAAGTGATCGATCGGCTTCGCAGCATGGGGGCGTTCGGGCTGAAGATCCCTTCGGAGTACGGCGGTCTCGGTTTCGGCCAGGTCGAGTACAACCAGGTGATGGCGACCCTCGGCAGCGTGGACGGAAGTCTCGTCGCCCTCCTCTCCGCTCATCAGTCGATCGGGGTGCCCCAGCCGTTGAAGATGTTCGGTACCGAGGAACAGAAGAAGAAGTACCTGCCCCGTTGCGCGGCGGGCACGATCTCGGCGTTCGCGCTCACCGAGGAAGATGTCGGATCGGATCCCGCCCGGCTCAGCACCACGGCGGAGTTGAGTGCCGACGGAACGCACTACGTCATCAACGGCGACAAGCTCTGGACCACCAACGGCTCCGTCGCGGAGTTGCTCGTCGTCATGGCGCGCGATCCGGCCACGAAGAAGATCTCCGCATTCATCGTCGAGACGGACTGGGACGGAGTCGAGCTCCTGCAGCGCAACCACTTCATGGGGATCAACGGGATCGAGAACGCGAACTTCCGGTTCACGAACGTGAAGGTCCCGAAGGAAAACCTCTTGTGGGGAGAAGGAAAGGGTCTGAAGCTGGCCCTGATCACCCTGAACACCGGCCGCCTTTCGATTCCCGCCGTCTCGGTAGGCAGCGGAAAGACGGCGCTTCAATTCGTACGCGAATGGGGCTCCGACAGGGTCCAGTGGGGGCAACCCGTCGGCAAACACGAGGCGGTCGCTCAGAAGATCGCGCTGATCGCCTCCATGACGTTCGCGTTGGAAGCCGTGGCAGAACTCTCGGCGCTGATGGTGGATCGGGGTGGATTCGACATCCGGCTCGAGGCGGCGCTCGCGAAGCTCTACAATACGGAATTCGGCTGGTTGATTCTCGATGAGGCGGTGCAGGCTCGAGGGGGACGAGCCTACGAGCGCGCCGATTCGCTTCTTGCCCGTGGCGAATCGCCCGTGCCCCTCGAGCGCATGCTGCGCGATTTCCGGATCAACCGGATCTTCGAAGGGTCCAGCGAGATCATGCGGCTGTTCATCGCCCGGGAGGCGGTGGACAAGCACCTCCAGGTGGCGGGACCGCTCGTGGAGGGCGACGCCTCGTTCGGACAGAAAGTGGCGATGCTGCCCGGCATCGCCGCGTTCTATCTCCTGTGGTATCCGAAACAGTGGATCCCGATCGACCGAGCGCCACGCGAATACGGTGAACTCCGCACTCACGTGCGCTACGTCGGCCGAACCTCGCGCCGCCTGGCGCGGAAGCTCTTTCACAAGATGATCCGCTATGGAGCCGGCCTGCAGCGTAAGCAGATGCTGCTGTTCCGCGCCGTGGACATCGGCGCCGAGCTGTTCGCGATCGCTGCGACGACGGGCCGGGCACAGATGATGGTGCGCACCGGCCATCCGAATGCTGCCCGGGCCGTGGCCCTGGCCGACCTGTTCTGCCGGCAGGCGCGACGGCGGGTGGATGACCTCTTTCGGGCTCTCGACCACAATGACGACGGACAGATCTACCAGACTGCGCGCGAGGTGCTGGCCGGAGAAGATCTCTGGATGGAAGAGGGAATCGTGGGGCTGCAGGAGAATCTCAGCTTGCCGGACTTCGACGGAATCGCGGCGGCCGGGCCGGCGGCTCCCGCCGGAGTGACGGGCGAACCGGAGAAGGTCAGGACCTGACGCGGAGAACGACCTTCCCGAGGTTCCGGTTCTCTTCCACGTAGGTATGGGCCTCGGCCGCCCGCGCGAGTGGAAAGACGCGATCCACGACCGACTCGAGCTCTCCACTCGCGAAGTGCGGTGAGAGGTCCCGGTCCGCCCTCTCCGTGAGCGCCATCTTTTCCTCCGACTCCCGTGAGCGCAGGACGGTGCCGATCACCTTCAGCCGGCGCCTCATGAGGACCCCCAGATTGATCTGGGCCATCGTTCCGCCCAACAGGCCCACGAGCAGCAGCGTGCCGCGCGGGGCCAGGCTGGCGACGTTGTCGCTCCAGTAGGTCGCACCCACGAGATCGAGGACCAGATCGACACCCCGGCCGCCCGTTTCACGTCGGATCACATCCCGGAAGGACTGGCGGGTGTAGTCGATCGGAACATCCAGAGGGA
>JARRPS010000002.1:0-22544 GCA_037382625.1 Gemmatimonadota bacterium
AGGGGAATGGAATACATCCGGGAGGGCTACGCCGAACCGACCATCCGGACCGCGGATCGCTTCGCCGACCAGGCGATCGCCAGGGACAGCACGCTCGCCGAGGCATGGGCGCTGAAGTCAGTGGCCGCATCCAGTCTGTACTGGTTCTTCTACGATCGGTCCGATTCGATCACGGCAGCGTCTCTCGAGCACGCACGCCGGGCGCTCGACCTGGCGCCCGATCTCGCCTACGGGCACTGGGCGCTCGGGGCGTGGCACTATCGCGTCAACCTCGACTACGACCGGGCGCTGGAGGAGATCGACCTCGCGCTCGAAGGCATACCGGGCGAGGTGGATCTGCACACGCTGGCCGGTAGCGTGCATCGCAGAAACGGCGAAATGGAGGAGGCCATCGCGCGGTATCGCGACGCCGCGGAGCTGGACCCCCGCCAGGCGATGGCTCCGTACAGCGTGGGAGAGACTCTGAGCCTGCTCCGCCGCTACGAGGAAGCCGAGCCCTGGTTCCGGCGCGCGATCGAGATCCGACCGGACTTCGCCTTTCCCTACAGTTTTCTGGCGTCGAACCGGATCCGCGCCGGAGGCGACACCGCGGGCGCGAGAGAGCTGCTCGAGGATCTGGTGGAGCTTGGGGTTTACGAACAGGGGATAGAAAACGGATCGTTCGCGGATCTCTATCGCGTGGAGCGCGATGCCGCCTCCATGCGCCGAGCGGCAGGCAGTGAACCGGTGTACCGGAACTCCCAGTTCTTCTTCGAGCCCGGCCCGTACGTGACGGGCTGGTCATGGCGCATCGAAGGTGACGAGCCAGGAGCCCGTGCTGCTTTCGACTCGGCGCGGGCCATCATCGAGTCGCAACTGGCCGTCGATCCCGACGACGCCCGCTTCCACAGTATCCTCGGAATCGTCCTGGCCGGCCTGGGGCGGGGCGAAGAGGCGATCGTCAGCGCGAAACGAGGACTCGAGCTGATGCCACCGGAGGTGGAGGCCTGGCGAGGGACCTACCGACTGCGGGACCTGGCGCTGGTCTACGCGATGACCGGCAGGAGTGACGAAGCCATAGAGATCCTCGAGCGGCTTCTGGCCATGCCGGCCGACTTCTCGGCCTGGGATCTCCGCCTCGACCCGTACTGGGATGACCTGCGAGGGGATCCGCGCTTCGCAGCGCTGGTGGCGAGAGCCGGGGCGCTCGCGGCGGACTGAAGGCGGGGTTGTGGAGTGCGAAACGGGCCCTTCACACGAAAATGCGAAAGTACGAAAAACGTGTGAAGGTGCCTGAAGGGGGCAGGTGAATCGCTACGCTTCGGCCGCGAGCTCCCGCACCACCTCCAGCACCTCTTCTTCCGTGAGCAGCTCCTCCGACTTCTTCGCCAGCGCGAGCACCGCCTGCACGACCTCGGGCTCGCACGGCAGACCTCGGGATTGCAGCCAGTAGACGACGTTCGAAGCGCCCGACATGTGTCCGATGACGATCTCTTGCTCCCGCCCGATCCAACTCGCCGGTACGCCCGAATAGATCCTGTCGGCCAGCCAGTCCGCGCCCTTCTTCTTCGCCTTGATCACGGCGGCCGCGTGCACGCCCGTGGCGGTCCGGAAGGCGTCCCGACCGACGATCGGCGCGTTGACGGGGATCGGCACGCCCACGGCCTCGGCCACGGTCTCCACGTATTCGGGGAGGTCCGTCAGGTCGTCATCCCGCCAGCCCAGCAATTTCAGATTCACCAGCAGCTGTTCGATCGGCGTATTGCCCACCCGCTCACCGACCCCGAGCGCCGTGCCGTGAACGCGAGTCGCTCCCGCCTCGAGAGCCGCCAGCGTGTTGGCCAGGTCCAGACCCCGGTCCCGGTGGCCGTGCCAGTCGATTCCGATCCGGTCGGCCACACCCAGTTCCTCCAGCACCCCGCGCGTCCAGGACACGAGATGGCCCACGGCCCAGGGCACGGCCGCGCCGACCGTGTCGCACAGGCAGAGACGCGAGGCCCCGGCCTGGATCGCGGCCTCGAAGAGCTGCCGGAGGTCGTCGGGCGAGGCGCGGATCGTGTCCTCGGTGACGTACATCACCTCCAGCCCCTCACCGACGGCGAATTCGACGGCCTCGCGCGTGAAACGGAGAATGCGGGAGAGCTCCCACTCCTCGGCGTACTGCCGGATCGGGCTGGAGCCGATGAACACGCAGGCCTCGATCGGCACGCCGGTCTTCTGAACCACGTCGGCGATCGGCTGGATGTCCACGATCATCGTCCGGGCCGCGCAGTTGGCGCGGATCCCTAGATCGTTGTCGGCGATCTCACGGCACAGTGCTTCGACCGCCTCCCGCTGACGAGGACCCGAGCCGGGAAGGCCCACATCGGCCGTCTCGATGCCGAGGCGGTTCATCAGGTGCAGCAGGCGCACCTTCACGTTCAGGGGCGGATCGATGACCGAGGGACTCTGAAGCCCGTCGCGGAGCGTCTCGTCATCCAGCATTGCGGCAGCGGGACGCGTCGGACCGGCCCCGCCGTGTCCCGACCAGTCGTAGATCAGGTGGTCCTCGGAAAGTCCGGTCACCGGACTACCCCGCCTCTCCGCGCGCGGCGCGGATCCGATCCAGGTGGTACTGGCTGCTCTTCTCGCCGACACCTTCCTCGAGGCTCTGCTGGAACTCGCGCGCCGCCGCCTCGAGATCGCCCGATCGCTCGTGAATGATCCCGATGTGATACCGCGCCATCAGGTACTCGGGAGTCAGCGCCGTGCACTGTTCGAAATGCTCGAGCGCCTGTTCGAGCTCGCCGGCGTGCAGCAGGGCGATGCCGAGTCGATAGTGCGCCGCGTTGTAATGCGGATCGATCTCGAGGCAACGACGAAAGGCCGAGATCGCCTCGGGCATGTTTCCCCGGTGGTAATGGGCGACCCCGAGGTCGTAAGAGGCGAGCACGAAATTCGGGGCCAGTTCCAGCGCGCGTTCGTAACGTTCGATGGCCAGATCCAGTGTGCCCTGGTGGAAGTAGACCGAACCGAGAAGGTGATTCGCGATCGCGTTTCCGGGTGCCGACTCCACCAGCCGCTCGAGCTCGCGGCGTGCCTCCCGGTGCCTGCCTTCCGACTCGGGCACCAGCGCGTGAAGGAGTCGCTGGTCGACGAACGCGTCCCGGAGGAACAGGCCGCACTCGGCGCAGAATTTGTCGGTGTCCGCGGCTTCGTGGCCGCAACGTGAACATCGCATGATGGAACACTCCCCAGAAGCTGCGGCGGCGATTTGCCGTTTCCTGTCGAGAAGTCCGAGTAGCGAAAGATGATCGCACCACGCCGCCCATGCCAGCGGGCGAGGCAGTGCACGTCGCGGCTCGATCCGAATCTCGATTCAACCATTCTCGCAGTCCCGCTGTCGATAGTGTAGACGGGGGCCGCGCGCGGCCGGGCAGGGGTGAGGTGACGGCGGGGGTGCGACGTGATGAGGGGACGTGGAACGTGGAGCTCGGCCATCGCGGTCGTCGTTCTGACCGCTGGTGGATTCCCCATCCAGATGGCGGGCGGCTTCGTCGACGAGGCGATCGCGCAGGAATCCGATCCCGTCCTGATGCAGGCAAAGGCGGAGCTTCCGGTACGGGGCGAGTCGACATCCGCCGGAGAACCCGAGCCTGAATTCGTTCCCCTCGTCCGGCCCTCTCTCCACGTGATGCGCACGGCTGGAGAGATCGAGCTCGATGGTGAACTGGACGATCCGGGCTGGCGCGGTGCCGCGCGCGCCGACGGGTTTTCGACCAACTTTCCCGAGGAGATGGGAGAGCCCGAGGTCAGGAGCGAGGTCCTCGTCACGTACGACGACGACAATCTCTACCTCGCCTTCATCGCCTACGACGATCCGTCCACCATTCGCGCCACGATGCGCGATCGGGACGAGATGTTCGGCGACGACTACTTCGGGATTCTGCTCGATACCTACGGCGACGCGTCCTGGGCCGTCTACCTGTTCGCCAATCCCTACGGCGTCCAGGGCGACACCCGCTTCGCCGTCACCAGTGGCGAGGACTCGAGCTTCGACCTGCTCTATTATACCGAGGGCAGGATCACCGACGAGGGGTACGTCATCGAAATGCGGATTCCCTTCGCCAGCCTGAGGTTTCCCGACAGAGAGGAGCAGGAATGGCGGGCGACTTTCTGGCGCACCCGTCCACGGGGCAGCCGGGAGCAGCACACGTGGGCCGCGATCGACCGGGACAACTCCTGCTTCCTCTGCCAGTACGGCACGCTGACGGGAATCCGCGGCGTCGAGCCGGGTGGAGCGCTGGAGCTCCTGCCCACGGTCGTCGGCTCCCAGACGTCGTCGATCTCCGACCCCGACGATCCGACCGGCGGCATGCAGAACGACGGTTTCGACGGTGAGCCGAGCCTAGGGATGCGGTACTCGTTTCCGGTCGGACTGACCACCGATCTCGCCCTGAATCCCGATTTCAGTCAGATCGAGTCGGATGCCGCGCAGATCGATGCCAACAGCACCTTCGCCCTCTTCTATCCTGAACGCAGGCCGCTCTTCCAGGAGGGGGCCGACGTGTTCAGCACCTCCATCGACCAGGTCTACACGCGCTCGATCAACAATCCGCAGGTGGTGGGCAAGGCGATCGGCCGGATGGACCGGACCACGGTCGGCTACATCGGTGGCGTGGATGAGACGAGCCCGATCCTCATCCCGATGGAGGAGCGCAGCTACGTCGGACAGACGAACAAGAGCGTGTCCAACATCGTCCGCGCCCAGCAGTCGTTCCTCGAGGACTCGTACGCGGGCGTGCTGTTCACCGACCGCCGCTTCCTGGACCACGACGGCTCCAACACCAGCCTCGGCGTGGACGGTCAGCTGCGGTTCCTCGACAAGTATCGGTTCGAGTGGCAGCTCGTGGGGTCCCATTCGCAGGAGCCGAACGATTCGACCCTCACCGAGGGCGTCAACGACCTCACGTTCGACGGCGGCCGGCGCACGGTCGCCTACGACGGCGAGTCGTTCTTCGGCAATGCCGCCTATGCGAGCGTCGAACGCAACGCCCGTACCTGGAACTTCGACTTCGACTACTGGCACTACAGCCCGACCTTCCGGGTGGACAACGGGTTCGAGTCGCGCAACGACCTGCGCCGGGTGTCGA
This sequence comes from Gemmatimonadota bacterium, assembly GCA_037382625.1. GTDB lineage: Bacteria > Gemmatimonadota > Gemmatimonadetes > Palauibacterales > Palauibacteraceae > Carthagonibacter. The sequence goes on from JARRPS010000002.1 coordinate 5,112, forward strand.
TGTTCCAGGGGCTCAGCTTCTGGCCCTCCGCCTCGTGGATCGACCGGGTGGGACCAGGCGTCTACGGGCAGATGGCGTGGAACTGGGCCGGCCAGAAGAAAAGCGACTACCTGCAGCTGTGGATGAACGCGCAGCTGAAAGGTCAGACCAGCTTCGAGCCTGCGGTCGAGATCGAAAATGAGAGATTCGGCGGGATCGATTTCAAGGGCCTCACCAACCTGCGTCTCTTCGCCAACTCGAACTTCAGCGAACCCGTCAAGCTCGGCTTCTTCGTCGCCCACGGCGACCGGATCGCACGAAATCTGGACACGCCCGAGCTCGGGAGCGGGACCGACGCCGAACTGTTCGGCACCTTCACGCTCTTCCGGCGGTTCGTGCTCCAGCCCTCCGTGCAGTACTCGGACCTCTACACGCAGGACGATGGGGAAGAAGTGTTCAAGGGCTTCGTGCTGCGGACCGCGGCAAATCTGCAGTTCAGCCGGGAGCTCTTCTTTCGGATCATCGTCCAGTGGGACGACTTCGGAGGAGATTTCAGCTTCGAGCCTCTGCTCACCTACCGATTGAATCCGTGGACCGTGTTCTACGTCGGAGCCACCTCCGGGTACGCCGACTTCGGCCGGCGAGACGACCTGGACCTGCCCACCGAGGCCGGACTGGTGCAGACGTCGCGGCAGTTCTTCCTCAAATTCCAGTACCTGCTCCGCTTCTGAGCCGGAAACAGGTCGCCGGTCGGAGGCGCGTTCGGTAAGTTTGCTGTACGAAGCGCCTCCCGCTCATCCATGTCGCGGGCCTGAGCATGACCGAACTGCTGGACCGCCTTCATGCCGCACTGAACGGCGTCTACTCGCTCGACCGCGAGCTGGGCCGCGGCGGGATGTCCACCGTGTTCCTGGCCCGCGATCTCAAGCACGACCGCGACGTGGCGCTGAAGGTGCTGCGCCCCGATCTGGCCTCGGCCGTGGGCTCCGATCGATTCCTGCGGGAGATCAAGGTCACCGCGGCGCTGAACCATCCTCACATTCTTCCGCTGCTCGACTCGGGCTCGATCGAAGAGCTGGTGTACTACGTGATGCCCTATGTGACGGGCGGCTCGCTGCGCGACCGGCTGAAGGCCGGCCGGCCGATCGGCATCGACGAGACCCTGGGGATCCTCGGGCAGGTGTCGGCCGCGCTGGACTACGCGCACCGCATGGAGATCGTCCACCGGGACATCAAGCCCGAGAACATTCTGTTTTCCGAGGGGCTCGCGGTCGTGGCAGACTTCGGGATCGCCCAGGCCGTCGCCCGGGCCGATCGCGTGACGCTCACGCGCACCGGCTATCCGGTCGGTACGCTCGGCTACATGAGTCCCGAGCAGGCGGCGGGCCGCACCGACCTGGACCACCGCACCGACGTCTTCAGCCTCGGCGCGGTCGCCTACGAAATGCTGGTCGGGCAGACCCCGGACGGCTGGCCCGCGCCCGAGGACTCCCGGTTGGGCCGACTCACGGACGCACCACCGGAACACCGCGCCCGGCTCGATGCTCTGCCCGGGCGCGTGGAACAGGCGCTGGCCCGCGCGCTGGCCCTGCGGCCGGCAGACCGGTTCGCCTCCACGGGAGACCTGCACGCGGCGCTGACCCGGGCGGCGGGAGAGCGGGTCGAGGTGTCCGAAGAGGAGATGCGCGAGATCTTCGAGCGCGCCGCGGCGCTGGATTCCGGGCAGGAGCCCTGGACCGCCCGCACGCCCGAACGGCAGCTCGACGCGTTGACGATGGGAGCCGTGGAGCAGGTCGCGGCGGAGATCGGGATTCCTCCCGAGCGCGTGCGCGAGGCCGCTCTCGGGGTCCGCCGGGAGCAGGTCGCTCCGAAGCTCCGCGAGCCGGGGCCCGTCGTGGCCGACGCCACCGCGGTCACCTACCGGCCCGCGCCCGACGTGCAGTATGCGAAGAACCGGCTGCGGGCGGAACGAGTGCTTCCGGTCGAGCTGGAGCCGCACGACCTGCCGGCGCTCGTACCGGTGATCGAGCAGGAGCTCGACCTGATCGGCCACGCGTCCGTCGTCGGCAGAACGCTGACCTGGAGCCCGGCCGGGCAGGGCGCCGAGGGACGGCACGTGGTGGTGACCGTCCGGCCCCATCCCGAGGGGACGGAAATTCATCTCGAAGAACGGTTGGAGTTCGCCGGCTGGAAGATGTTCGCCCCCGGCTGGGGCGCCGGTATCGGTGCGCTGCTCGGTCTCGCCATGGCCGCTGCGATCGGCCTGGACGACGCGGCGATTCTGACGCTGGCGCTGCCCGGTGGGGCGCTCGGAGCCTTCACGATGGTGAAGGGGATCGAAAACACGATGCGGGACGTTCGACAGCCGCAGATGCAGAGGCTGCTGAGCCGGCTGAGCCTGGCTGTCGGAGGCCACGCAGGCGGCAACGAGCTGCCGGAGAGGGGCGTGACGGGATGAAGAGAGCGTGCCGACCGCTGTCGTCGATCGTGCTGATGGGGCTGTGGGCGTGCGGGCCCGGGGATGGCGCCGCTCCCGACGCCTCCGTCGCGGAGCCGGTGCCGCCGCCCGACGAACGGACCATGCAGACGATCGCCCGGATCGAGAACCACCTGCTGCCGCGGGTCAGGGTCGAGGGCGCGCCGGGCTGGACGCTCGGGGAGCGGATGGACCGCTGGAACGTCGAGGCCGTGAGCGTGGCCGTGATTGACGACTACCGGATCGAATGGGCGAAAGCGTGGGGGATGGCCGACCGTGAAACCGGGGCGCCGGCCACGACGGAGACCCTGTTCCAGGCCGGCTCGATCTCGAAACCGGTGGCCGCGACGGGTGCGCTCCGCATGGTCGAGCTCGGGATGCTGGACCTGGACCTGCCGGTCGACACCTTCCTGACGAGCTGGCAGCTGCCGGGCAACGAGTTCACAGAGCTCGAGCCGGTGACGATCCGGCGACTGCTCAGTCACACCGCGGGGACGACTGTGCATGGATTCCCTGGCTACGCTCCGTGGGAGCCGGTCCCGACCGTCCCACAGGTGCTGGATGGACTGCCCCCGGCCAACACGGAGGCCGTGCGGGTGGACATCCTGCCCGGCTCAAGAGTCCGCTATTCCGGCGGTGGCACTACGATCGTCCAGCTGGCGATGACGGACGTGTCGGGCGAGTCGTTTCCCGCGCTGCTGGACCGGCTCGTACTCGAGCCCGCCGGTATGGTGCGGAGCACCTACCAGAATCCGCTGCCCGAGGAGCGCTTGACCGAGGCGGCGGCCGGCTACCGCCGCAACGGCTCGGCCGTGCCGGGGAAGCGGCACACCTATCCCGAAATGGCGGCGGCCGGGCTGTGGACCACGCCGACCGATCTCGCCCGCTTCGCGCTGGCCATTCAGCGCTCGCTGCGGGGGGGCGACGGGGGCGTATTGAGCCCCGAGACCGCCCGCGAGATGCTCACGCCGGTGCGGGAGAACGCCGGCCTCGGCCTCTTCATCGAGAACCGGGAAGGCGGAACGTATTTTCAGCACGGCGGTGCGGACGAGGGATTTCAGGCGCTCCTGGTGGCCAGCCGCGATGGAGGGCGGGGGATCGCGGTGATGGCGAACTCGGACAACGGGGGCGCCATCGCCAGCGAGATCCTGCGGGCCGTGGCGCTGGAATACGACTGGCCGGGACTGCTGGAAGATCCGGTTGAAGCGGTCCGGCTCTCGGCCGATGTTCTGGCGGACTACGCAGGTCGCTACGCGATCGGGCCTTCGCAGGTGGCGAGGCTGACCGTCGAGGACGGCGAGCTCATCGCACGCGTAAGCCTGCAGGACTTCGCGTCCCGGCTGTACCCGCTGGGCGATGACGTCTTCCTGAGCGACGAGCTCGGCGGCCGCCTCCGGTTCGTGCGCGATGCCGCGGGGGAGATCACCGGGATCGAGGGCGCCGAGGGGCCGGGCGGCGACCGCTGGCCGCGGCTCGCCGACGGCGAGATCCTGCCGGTGGAGCGGCTCGACGCCGGACGCACCGAGGAGGCTCTCGCTGCGCTGGAGGAACGGGCGGACCAGGGCGGCCTCGCCGCCGTCGTTGCCTCGGAGGACGCGGTGAATCAGCTCGGCTATGCACTGATCGAGGCGGGACGCTTCCAGCAGTCGGTGGCCGTGTTCCGCTGGAACGCGGAGCGCCACGCGAACCATGCAAATCCGTGGGACAGCCTGGCGGACGGGCTTCTCGCCGCCGGGGACACGGCGGGCGCGGTCGAGGCGTACCGGCGAGTGCTGCAGGCGATTCCGGGCGATTCGGAGGCCGACCCGGAAGCACTGCGGCAGTTGGAGCAGAGGGCGCGAGCCGGGATCGAGAGGCTCGATAACGGATAGCTCCGATACTTCGTCGCGCGCAGTCGAAGCTCACGACGAACGCGACCGGTGCCCCGGTTCGGGGCCCTCCTTGGAATTCGTACTTTCGCACTTCCGGTGGATGGGGTCGAACCGGGGGCTTGATTGCTGCGCCCGGAGCCGGGATTGCGCCTCTTCAGACGTTCCCGTGCCGTCGGCGCCTGATTGACTCGGTGCACCGACTGCCGCGATCTTCGCGCCCATGAGTTCCGATTCAGGACTGACGAAATTCTTCGCCGAACTGAAGCGGCGGCACGTGTTCCGCGTGACCGCGGTGTACGGCGCCGCGAGCTTTGCGGTCCTGCAGGCGGCCGACATCCTGTTTCCGCGGCTCGGCCTGCCGGAATGGACCGTCACTCTCGTAGCGGCCCTCGCCCTCGCCGGCTTCCCGCTCGCCCTGATTCTCTCCTGGGCCTACGAGCGCACCGCAGAGGGCCTGAAGAAGACGGACCCCGCGCGGACGGGCGAGCTCGAGGCCATCGCGGCCGAGCCGGTCGGCACCCGCTGGCCCGTGGGCCTTGCCGCGCTGGGGGGTATCGCCCTGCTGGGGTTCGGGGCTTGGTGGGTGCTCGGCCGCCCCGATCCCGTCGAGGCGCAGACCTACGACTCCATCGCCGTGCTGCCGTTCGTCAATATGACCGGCGACGAGGAGAACGAGTACCTCGGCGACGGACTCGCGGAGGAGCTGCTGAACGCACTCGCCGGTCTCGAAGGTCTCAAGGTCGAGTCCCGCACTTCTTCGTTCGCGTTCAAAGGATCGAGCCTCGGGGCCACTGAGATCGGCGACTCGCTCGACGTCGCGACCGTGCTGGAGGGAAGCGTACGGGGGTCCGGCGATCGTCGCCGCATCACGGCCCAGCTGATCGACGCGCGGGACGGTACCCACATCTGGTCCGAGACCTACGATAGGGCCCAGGCCGACCTGCTCGATATCCAGGATGATCTTACCGAGCAGATCACCGACGCCCTCGCCGTGCAGCTGGCCACGGGAAGCTCCCCCGGGCTCGCACGCCCCGGCACCGAGAACCCGGAGGCGTACGATTATTTCCTGCAGGGCCGGTACTTCTGGAACAAGCGAACCCCGGGCGATCAGGACATCGCGGTGAGCCTGTTCGAGAAGGCGATCGAGCTGGATTCGAGCTTCGCGCCGGCCTACGCCGCGATCGCCGACGCCCGGGTCGTTCCCTCCGGCTGGCTGCCGGATGCCGAGACGGCGCTGAACAAGGCCGAGCAGTACGCCCGGATCGCTCTCGACCTCGATCCCGCACTGGCGCAGGCGCACGCGGCGCTCGGGCTCGCCCTGGCGTTTCGCGACCTCGACTTCCGGGCCTCCGAAACGAGCTTCCGGCGGGCGATCGAGCTCGATCCCGGGTACGCCACCGGGCACCAGTGGTACGCGGAGCTGCTGTCGGCGATGGACCGTCACGACGAGGCGGTGGCCGAGGCGCAACTGGCCGAATCGCTGGACCCGACGCCGATCATCCGCTGGAACCTCTCGCGCACGCTGTACCAGGCCGGGCGCTACGACGAGGCGATCGCCCAGGTCGACGCGATCGTCGACACGGATCCCGGCAGTCTGCGGATGACGCAGGCTTACAAGCTTCTGTCGCTGCTCGCGCGGGCGGAGTACGACGCGGCGCTCGACATCCTGGAGCAGGGGGGAGCGCCGCCGTCAGCGGTCCGCGCCATGCGCGACTCCCTGGTCGCGCTCGGTCCCGACGAGATGTCGGCCGCCTTCGCGAGGATGGCGGAACGGCTCCGGGCCCCGGCGCCCGGTGAGAACGGGCGTCCGCTGCAGGGACAGTCCGAAGGGCAGGCGTTCGAAATGGCGTGGAACTGGGCGCTTGCCGGCTCGGATCGCGCGCTGGATTACCTGGAGATCGTCGGCCGCGACCCGGATTCCGTGAACGCCCGGGTGACGTGGTTCGAGGTCCTTCAGGATCCCGTGTTCGACCCGTTCCGGAACCACCCTAGATACCTGGCTCTGACCGAGGCTTTCGGCCTCTGACCCTGCGCGTCGCGTCGCGGCCGCTGAACGCAGCTTTCCTTGCCCCGCGCCGCCTGCCGCGGCGATCTTGGCGCCCATGTCCGACACCCGTAGCTACCAGCGGTTATTCGCCGAGCTGAAGCGACGCCGGGTATTCCGCGTCGCCGCGGTGTACGGGGCCGTCGCCTTCGTCGTGCTGCAGGTCGCCGACATCATGGTTCCGGCCCTCGCGCTGCCCGACGCGTTCATGCGCGGGCTCGCACTGCTTTCAATCCTCCTGTTCCCTGTCGCGCTCGTGCTCGCGTGGGCGTTCGAGGTCACGCCGGAGGGCGTGAAGCGGACGGAAGATGCGGACGCCGGCGAACTGACCCAGATCATCGAAGAGCCGGTGGCCGCACGGTGGCCGTCCGGCCTCCTCGCGCTCGTCGGCATCGTGGCTCTGGCGGTCGCGACCTGGCTGACCCTCCGGCCCGGCGGCGACGGTGCAGTGGACTCCGCCGCGCCCGCCGCTTCCGATCCCGCCCCGGGCACGGACATCACGCCCGGGGATGCGGAGAGTCGCGGCATCCGGCTCGCCCTCGCCGATCCGGAGGACGCGCGGCCCTCGATCGCCGTGATGCCGTTCGCCGACCTCAGTCCCGAGGGGGACAAGGAGTACATCGGCGACGGGATGACCGAAGAGATCCTCAACGCCCTGTTCAAGATCCGGGGTCTGCGGGTCGCGGCCCGCACCTCCACCTTCGCCTACAAGGAGGCCAGTCCCTCCTTCGACAAGATTCGTGAAGACCTGGGCGTAGATGCGTTCCTGGAGGGGAGCGTCCGTACCGACGGCGACCGTCTGCGGATCACGGCCCAGCTGATCGAGACCGAGGACGGATTCCACCTGTGGTCGGAGAGCTACGACAGGACGCTGGACGACATCTTCGCGATTCAGACGGAGATCGCCGAGGCGATCGCGGAACAGCTGAAGGTGTCGCTCGGCGTCACGGATGCATCGGCGCTCGTGGCCGCCACCGGGGACCTGACGGCGTACGACCTGTACCTGCAGGGCCGGGCCCGGATGCGGGCCCGCGGCCCCGGGGTGGAGGAGGCGATCGAGCTGTTCGAAGCAGCCGTCGCGCGCGACTCTTCGTACGCTCCGGCGTGGGCGAGTCTCGCGGAGAGCTACACGCTGCTTCCGCATCACCAGGAACCGTTTCCGGATTCGGCGGGCTGGGCCGGCGCCTTCACCTCGGCGGAAGCGGCCGCGCGCCGGGCACTGGCGCTGGATCCCGACAATGCTTCCGCCCGGGTGGCGCTGGGGAGCATCCGCAGGGACTCCTGGCAATGGGAGGCGGCAGGCGAGCAGTTCGCGGCCGCGCTCGCGCAGGACCCGGACAACGTGGAAGCTCAGCACCAGTACGCCGAATTCCTCTTCGGACAGGGGCGCATCGCCGACGGACTGGACGTCGCGCGGCACGCGCTGAACCTGGACCCGCTCTCCGGAATTCGTCTGGGGATCGTGGGCTGGGGCGAGTTCCTCGACGATGATTGCGAGGCAGCACTTGCCACGGCCCGCAGGGCGTATGAACTGCAGCCCGAGCTCAGGGCGACCACCCTGCTCCTGTGGCAGTGCGGGCTGTACACGCGTGACTTCGACTCGACCGAGAGTTTCGCGCTTCAGACGTTCACTTCGACGGCGGAGGACTCGACGTTGGTCAGGGAGGTGTTCGCGGCCGTCAGGGCCGGGGATCCCTCTCTCATGCTGCAGGAATTGGACGACCTTCCGCCGATGCCCGAGGTCTGGATGCTGGTCGGCGACACGGCGCGTGCGCTGCGCGAGCTGGAGGAACTGACCTTCGATCCGCCATTCATGGTTCCGTATCTCCTTTGGACGCCCATCTGGGACCCGGTGCGTGACGATCCGAGGTACGAAGAGATGCTGCGCAGGCTGGACCTCGAGGGTCACGTCCCGATCCGCACGGAGCGCTGAGGCGTGAGCGATTCGCCACCGCCCGCGTACCGGCGGTTCCTCGCGGAGCTGCGCCGTCGAAGGGTGTTCCAGGTGGCGGGCGTGTACGGAGCGACCGCGTTCGTCGTCCTCCAGGTCGCGGACCTGCTCGGCGAGGGGCTGCGCCTGCCCGATACCTTTCTGACGGTGGTCACCGTACTGGCCATCGTCTGTTTTCCGATCGCGCTGGTGCTCGCCTGGGCGTTCGAGCGGACCCCCGACGGAATCACCCGCACCGACGTGCTGACCTCCGGGGAAGTGGACGAGCTCGCAGCTCTCCCGGCCACCCGGCGCTGGCCCTCGGGGATCGTCGCGGCGATCGGGATCTCGATGTTCGCGATCGGTCTGTGGCTGACCCTGGATCGGCCGGACACCGCCGCCGGCAACGGCTCGCAGGCCGGGGCTGCCGGGCTGGACGACCTGGTCGCGAGCTCGGACGGCGCCGGGGCCGGGCTCGAGGTGCCGGCGGCGTCCATCGCGGTCCTCCCCTTCGTCAACCTGAGCGACCAGAAGGCCGACGCGTACTTCAGCGACGGCCTGGCCGAAGAAATCCTCAACTTGCTCGCCAGGTCTCCGGAGCTGAAGGTGACGGCCCGCACCTCGTCGTTCGCGCTGCGCGATGAGCAGGAGGACGTGCGCAGAATCGGCGAGCTCCTCGGGGTCGCGTACGTGCTGGAAGGAAGTGTGAGGAGGGCGGGGGACCGGATCCGGGTCACGGCGCAGCTGATCGACGCGGGCGACGGGTTCCACGAGTGGTCCGATACCTACGACCGGGAGCTGGTGGACGTGTTCGCGATCCAGGACGAGATCTCCGGGGCGATCGCGAATGCGCTGCAGGTGACGATCGCGGGCGGAGAGAGTCCGGCCGTAGCACAGCGGCGCACGGCGGATCTTCAGGCCTACGACTACTATCTGCTCGGCCGCCACGCCTGGGCCGGCCGGACCTCCGAAGGGATCGAGTCGGCGCTCGGCTGGTTCGAGCGCGCGATCGAGGCGGACCCGGAATTCGGCCTCGCCTATTCCGGCCTGGCCGATGCGCTGGACGCCTACGCCTACTTCGTCAGCGGCGACTCCCGGGAGGTCGTGGACCGGGCCCGGGCGGCGGCCCTGCGAGCGATCGAGCTCGCGCCCGACCTCGCCGAGGGCTACGCGAGTCTCGGCTTGCTGGCGATGGAGTTCGACTGGGACCTGGAGGAAGCGGAGCGCCAGTTCGCGAGAGCGATCGAGGTGAATCCAGGGTACCCGCCGGTGTGGAACTGGGCGGCGGATGCGGCCGTGCTCGTCGGAAACACGGAGCTGGCCATCGCGCGCGCCCGTCGTTCGATCGAACTGGATCCGATGTCGCCGCTGACGTGGTGGGCCCTCGGAACCGCGCTTGCCGTGGACGGCCAGCTGGACGAGGCGCGGGTCGCCGACCGGCGCGCCGCAGAGCTCTCGCCGGGAGCGGGCGCCATCAACGGAACGAACCTCACTCTGGCGCTGATCGCCCGCGACTGGACGGATGCGCGAGCGTTCGCCCCGTACGCGGGATCCGCCTTTCGCCTTCCGAATCCCCTGCGCATGGTCGAGCTCGTAGAGGCCGTTCAGCACCCCACGCCCGAGTCGGTCGCAGCGGCGCGTGCGCTCCTGCAGGAGATCGATCGGATCGGCGCAACGACTCCGTTCATGCTCGCGGAGTACCACACTATGCTCGGCGACACGGACGCGGCGATCTCGCTGACCGAGCAGGCCTACGCAGCACGGTCCCCCGAAGTGATCTGGATCGGGAGCTGGATCGGCTTCGATCCGCTGCGTGGAGATCCCCGGTTCGATGCGATCGTGGATGCGATCGGCGTGCCGAACGGCGGCCCGGGGTATCACCGGGGGCGGAAGTGAGGCAGGAGCGCCGGCCGGGCGGGAGGTGGCGCCCGTGATTCCCGCTTACAAGCGGTTCTTCGCGGAGCTCAAGCGGCGCAAAGTCTTCCGGGTCGCGGCTGTCTACGGTGCGGCCTCGTTTGCGATTCTCGAGGCGTCCGACATCCTGTTTCCCCGCATGGGCCTGCCGGATTGGACGGTCACATTCGTGGCGGTGCTCGCCCTGATCGGATTCCCGGTCGCGCTGGTCGTCGCGTGGGTGTACGAGCGCACGTCGGTGGGCCTGCGGAAAACCGGGGAGGCGGAGACCGGGGAGCTCGAAGCGATCGCCTCGGCGCCCGCCGCAATCCGCTGGCCCATCGGACTCGCGGCGGCTGGCGGCACCGCACTGCTCATGGTCGGGGTCTGGTGGGCGCTCGGGTGGAAATCCTCCGACCCCGGGGCGTCCGCTGGGGACGATCGCACGACAGGTGCCTACGAGTCGATCGCCGTGCTCCCGTTCGCCAACATGAGCGAGGAGACCTCCGACGAGTACTTCAGCGACGGCCTCACGGAGGAACTGTTGAACGCGCTCGCGCGGCTGCCGGACCTGAAGGTCGCCGGGCGCACCTCCTCGTTCGTCTACAAGGGCGAGACCAAGGACCTGCGGGAGATCGGGGAGGCGCTGGGCGTCGAGACGATCCTGGAAGGAAGCGTTCGGCGGGCGGGCGGACGGGTGCGGGTGACGGCCCAGCTGATCGACGCGCAGGACGGATTTCACATCTGGTCGAGCGACTGGGACCGGTCTCTGACCGCCGACAACGTGTTCGACATCCAGGAGGAGATCGCGGGCGCGGTCGCACGGGCCCTGGCCTCGGGCACCGCCCCCGAGGCAGGCGGGGAACCTGGCCTCGCCGCCGCCGGGGGGATCGTCCCGACCCGCGTTCGAACGTCCGACCTCCAGGCGTACGACCTTTATCTGCTGGGCCGGCACGGGTGGGCGACCCGAAGTGCCGAGGGCCTCCGCGATGCCGTCGAGTACTTCGAGGCGGCACTGGTGAGGGACTCCCTGTTCGTGCCCGCGTGGGTCGGGCTCGCCGCCGCCTACAACGCGCTGCCCTGGTGGACGGACTATCCCTTCCGGGAAGGGGGCGGGCGATCGAAACAGGCAGCGCGGCGCGCGCTGGAGCTCGACCCGGACAACGCCGAGGCGATGTATACGCTGGCGACCACGCTGTTCGAGTTCGACAAGGAGTGGGAGGAGTCGGACCGGCTGTTCCGGCAGGCTTTCGAGATCGATGCGGACTATCCGCCGGGCATGACCTGGTACGGGCAGTACCTGGCGGACCAGGGGCGATTCGAGGAGGGCCTGGTCTGGGTGCAGCGCGCGGCGGACGCCGATCCGTTCTCCCTGCACGCCCTGAACTCGGCCGCCCACGTGCAGATGAGTGCCGGGCGCTGGCGCGATGCCGCGGATACGTTCGACCGGGCCCTGGCCATCGAGCCCGAATTCAAGGCGGCGCTCGAAGGATCGGCTCGCGTCCGGGCCCGGCTCGGAGAATGGGAGCAGGCAGAGTCATTGGCGCGCCGGTGGTTCGTCCTCGCTGGGGAGGACAGCGCCGCGGAACTCGCCTCGGACCTGATCGCGGGCGTGCGGGATGTCGATCAACGCGAGCATGCCCTTCGCGCGATCGAGACTATGTCGCCCCGGACGCCGTGGATCGCTGCCGAATGGCTGCTGCTGATCGGAGAGCGGGAGCGCGCGCTGGACCAGATCGAGCGGATGATCGCCGAGGGAGAGAAAGACGGCATTCTCACCTCGCTGTTCACGATCGTCGGCGTCGCCGATCTCGTGGGCGAGCCTCGCTTCGAGGCGGCCATCGACCGGGCCGGCCTGCGCCGGTTCGCCGGCAATCTCGCCATCGGGCACTGATCACGGCGGGCCGCGGCTGGCTGTTCCGGAACTCCGCGCGGATCGCGCGCGCCGCCGCCCGGATCTTCTACCGGATCCGCGTCGAAGGGGAGACGCCGCCCGCTGCCGGACCGGTGCTGTTCGTCGCCAATCACCCGAATTCGCTCGTGGATCCCGTCCTCGTCACCGCGGCGGCCGATCGGCCCGTCCGATTCCTGGCGAAGGCGCCGCTGTTCGAGGAGAAGCTGGTCGGGCCGCTCGTTCGAGCTGCAGAAGCGATTCCCGTGTACCGCAGACAGGACGATCCCGCGCTCGTGGATCGCAACGCGGACGTGTTCGAGGCCGTCTACGCAGCGCTGGCGGATGGGGACGCCGTCGGGATCTTCCCGGAGGGGCTGAGCCATTCCGAGCCGTCTCTGGCGACCCTGCGGACCGGGGCGGCCCGGATCGCGCTGGGAGCGGCGGCACACGCCTCCACCGTCGTTCCGATCGTGCCCGTCGGCATCGTCCTACCGACCAAGGACCGCTTCCGCTCCCGGGCGCTGGTCCTGGTCGGGCCCCCGGTCGAATGGTCCGATCTTGCCGACCGAACGGAAGCGGACGTGGAGGCCGTGGGGGAGCTCACCGATCGGATTGAAGACGCGCTGCGCGACGTGACGATCAACCTGGAGCGGATCGAAGACGGTCCGGTGATCCAGTGCGCGGAGGCCGTGTACACCGCGGAGCTCGGGCTCGTTCGGGCGCCTCCGCAGAAGCTGCGCCGGCTGCGCCAGGCGTCGGAAATTCTCCGTGATCTGCGGCGGGAACGGCCGGAGGTCGCCGCCGAGCTGTTCGAGCGGCTGCGCGAGTTCGCGAATGCGCTGGCGCTGCTCGACCTGTCGCCCGCCGGGCTGGAATCGGCGGTGCGTCCACGGGCGGCCGTGCGCTGGTCGGTATGGAACTTGGCGTACTTCCTGTTCGGGGTCCCGATCGCGGCGCTCGGTCATCTACTGTTCTTCGTCCCCTATCAGCTCACCGCGTTCCTGACGCGGGATCCCGGCCTGCCGCCCGACCTGCGGTCGGCGCGAAAGCTGCTCGGCGGGGGTGCACTGTACCTGCTCTGGTGTCTCCTGCTCGCGGTCGCGGCCGGCCTGTGGTTCGGACCGCCCGCCGCGATCGCGGCCGCGGTCAGCCTCCCGCTTCTCGCGCTGCTGACCCTCGCGGTGCGGGAGCGGTGGCGGGATGCACAGCGCGAGCTGCGGCAGTATTTCGTACTGCGGGAGACGGGGAATGTGAGGCGGCGTCTGCTGAGCGAGAGACGGGAGCTGGCGCTGCGCCTGGAGTCGATTCGACGCGGATTCGCGAAGGACGGGGAATGACCGGAGGCGACGACGGGAACGGCCCGGTCGAGAGAGGCGGCCCGCGGAACGACCGCCGGTCGCTGTTCGGCTGGGCGATGTACGACTGGGCGAATTCCGCCTACTTCACGACGGTCGCCGCCGCGCTGCTTCCCGCGTACTTCGAGCGCAGCGTCGTGCCCGCGGAGGGTTTCGAGCTGTTCGGTCGCGTCCTGGGCGGTGAGGCGCTCTGGGGCTACCTGATCAGCTACGGCACCTTCGTGATCTTCCTGATCTCGCCCGTGCTGGGCGCGGTGGCCGACTTCTCGAGCGCCAAGAAGAAGCTGCTGAAAGTGTTCGCGTACGGCGGGGCGCTGTGCACCACGATGTTCGTGTTCGTCGGCACCGGCGACGTGCTGATCACCATGGGACTGTTCTTCCTCACCCAGGTCGGGTTCGTCAGCGCCAACGTGTTCTACGACGGGTTCCTTCCGGACCTGACGACCCCGGATACGATCGACCGGGTGTCCGCGCGCGGCTACGCGTTCGGCTACATCGGGGGCGGGATCTACTTCGCGATCGCGCTGCTGCTCGTGACCTTCAACGAGCCGCTCGGGCTCGACAAGGGCATGGCGGTCCGAGTGGCGCTGGCCGGCGCCGGCCTGTGGTGGCTCGGATTCACGGTCTTCGCGCTGCGTCGCTTCGAGGAGACCGGCGAACCGAGCCCGATGCCCGAGCAGCTTGTCGGCGTGCCCCGACCGGTCGCCTACGCACGGATCGGCTTCGGCCGGATCCTCGCCACGCTGCGCAGGCTCGTCGGCTTCCCGCAGCTGCTGCTGTTCCTCGTGGCGTACATGATCTACGTGGACGGGATCCAGACCGTGCTGAACATGTCGTCCGTGTACGCTTCGGGTACGCTGGGACTCGAGAGCACGGAAATCATGGCGCCATTCCTGATCGTGCAGTTCGTGGCCTTCGGCGGGGCCTGGTTCTTCGGGCGCGTGGCCGGGAGGATCTCGGCACGCCCGACCATTCTCATCTGTCTGGCCGGATTCGCGCTGATCACGGTCGCCGCCTACTTCCTGCCCGAGCGTGTGCCGGCCGGGTTCATGGCGCTCGGCGCCTGCGTGGGGTTCGTACAGGGAGGAGCCCAGTCGCTGAGCCGCAGCCTGTACGGCTCGATGATCCCGGAGGAGGCCTCGGCCGAGTTCTTCGGGTTCTACTCCGTGCTGTCGAAATTCGCGGCGATCTGGGGGCCCCTGATCTTCGCGATGATGGTGACCCGCACCGGCTCCGGCCGGCCGGCGATCCTGGCCTTGATGGCGTTCTTCGTCGTCGGCGGAATCCTGCTGTCGCTCGTCGACGTCGAGGAGGCACGTGCTTCGAAGGCGCGCTGGAGCTTCGAGGGCGCGGAAGTCGATGCGGGCTGATCGAGACCCGTGTCCGGGGCGGGACCGTGGTGGGTCCTCGTCGGACCTTCCCTACGGCAGCGAGCCCCGACGCCGGGGCTCTCGCTTGCCACCTTAGCCCCTGCCGACCGATCTTCGTGCGCATGTCCGAGGAAACGCCCACATATCAGCGGTTGTTGGCCGAGCTCAAGCGACGCAAGGTGTTCCGCGTCGCCGCGGGATACGGCGCCGCCGGCTTCATCGTGCTGCAGGTCACGGAGCTCATCGCCGACGGCCTGCAGCTGCCTCCCACGGTCCGCACCACGATCACCGTCGCGGTGCTCGCGGGATTTCCCATCGCGCTGGCCCTGGCCTGGGCGCTCGAGAGGGGGCCGGGGGGAGAACTGACGCGGACCCCGGACGCGTCTTCGGGGGAGATCAGTGCGATCGTCGCGGAATCGCGTTCCCGGCGCTGGCTGCCCGGACTGGCCGCGCTACTCGGCACGGTGCTTCTCCTGGTCGGCGGCTGGTGGGCTTTCGACAGGATCCGTGCAGCCGAAGGTTCCGCCTCCGCGATGGAAGCGCCGAGCGGCGGAGAAGGCGAGTCCGCTTCGCCGGCGGTCGGCGTTCCCGCCGGCGGGACCGGGGTCGTGATCATCCCCTTCGCGGTGCAGGGAAGCCCGGAGGTCGAGTACCTCGGAGAGGGGATCGTCAGCCTGCTGGGGACGAAGCTCGACGGAGCGGGGGCCCTGCAGTCCGTGGATGCCCGCGCGGTCATGCATTCGATGGAGCGCGAGGGACTGGAGGCGGGAGACATCGCCTCCGGCGAGCGAGCCGCGGACGAGTTCGGCGCCCGATACTTCGTCATCGGCAACCTGGTCGAGGCCGGCGGACGGCTGCAGATCCAGGCGGCCCTGTACGACGCCCGGGCCGGCACCGAATCGATCGGCGAGGCCAGCGTCCAGGGCACCGAGGACGAGATGTTCGAACTGGTGGACGACCTGGCCGCCGAACTTCTCTCCGGCCTGTCGGACGGCCCCGCGGCGCGGGTGCGTCGAATCGCGGCGGTTACCACTGAGAGCCTGCCGGCGCTGAAGGCGTTCTTCGAGGGCGAGGAACAGTTCCGCAGGGGACAGTTCGCCTCGTCGGTGGCCAGCTTCCAGCGGGCGGTCGAAGAGGACAGCACCTTCGCGCTGGCGCACTATCGGCTCAGCATCGTCGCCGAATGGGCACTGCTGGATGCGGTGTCGGACGAGTCCGCGGAGAACGCAACCCGCTACGCCGACCGCCTGGCTCCGCGTGACCGGCGGATGCTGGACGCCTACCTCACGCGCCGCCGCGGCGACAACATGGAGGCGGCACGAAAGTACCGGTCGATTCTCGGCAGCTACCCGGACGAGATGGAGGCATGGCTCGACCTCAGCGAGGTCCTGTTCCATTCCAACCCGCTGTATGGTCGGTCGTTCACGGAATCGCGCACCACGCTCGACCGGGTCCTGGAATTCGACCCGCGCCACACCACGGCGCTGATCCACCTCGCGAGGCTCGCCGCGTTCGAGGGCCAGTATGCACGGCTCGATTCGCTGGCCCGACGCTTTATCGATCTCGATCCGGATCCCGGGCGCACGGTGGAGATCGAGGCGCTACAGGCCTACTGAACGGACGACGCACAGGCGATCCGAGCCGTCGAGGAACGATTTCCCGCCACCAACGATGTGGGGCTCGCCCTGGCCGTGTGGAGCGTCGGCACCTACGCGGGGAATCTCGCCGGGGCCGAGCACATCGCGTCCCTGCTCGCCCGGCCGGAACGGAGCCTGGAGGCGCGCCAGCTGGGCCTCGCCTGGCTCGCCTACTTCGAACTGGCGGGCGGCCGGCGAAAGGCGGCATCGGGACGTCTCGAGGAGATGGCCCGGATCGCCCCGGGTCCCGCGCTGGAGTATGAGTCCCTGTTCGCCACGATGCCCTGGCTGCCGGTGGCCGAGGAGCAGCTTCAGGACGTCGCCATGCGTCTGGAGCGCCTCGACCCGGCGTCGATCCCCGCGAGCGGCAACCCGAGCGTCGTATTCAGCTCGCACGACCAGATGCACCCGCTCGTTCGGGAATACCAGCTCGGCCTGCTGCGTGCGCGGCTCGGACAGGAAGCGGCGGCGCTGAGTCACGCGGAAGCGGTCCGGGCGTTGTCGCTTCCATCCACGGCGGGAAGCCTCGCGCAGGACCTCTCCCGCTCGGTGCGCGCATCCGTTCACTACTATGCCGGACGTCCGCAGGAGGCGCTCGCCGAGCTGGAAGCTCGGGCGACTCGACGAGGCGGAGGCCTGGTACGAGACGCTGGGAGAGATCTCCCCCACGGAGTATCCCTATCGCTCCATCACGCAGTTGAGGCTGGCCGAGATCTCCGAGCGCCGCGGCGACGTGGAGACGGCATCCGCCCGGCGCGCCGCGTTCGAGGCCCTGTGGGCCGACGCCGACCCGGACCTGCGGGGACAGGTGCGCGGGTGAGCGAAACTCCCGCATACCAGCGCTTCTTCGCCGAACTGAAGCGGCGCCACGTATTCCGCATCGCAGCGGTGTACGGCGGCGTCGGCTTCGTGATCGTGCAGGCGGCCGACGTGTTCATCCCTGCGCTGCACCTGCCGCCCTGGATCATGACCGCCGTCGCCCTG
>JARRPS010000003.1:0-21372 GCA_037382625.1 Gemmatimonadota bacterium
GGACTTTCCGCTGGGACGGCAGACCGCACCGGCTGGTCGTGCTGACCGATCTCAGCCAGGTGCTTCGGGAAGAGGAACGCGTGGCCTGGCAGCGGCTGATTCGTGTCCTCGGCCATGAAATCAACAACAGTCTCACGCCCATCAAGTCGATTGCCGAGAGCCTGGCGGGACTCCTGGAACGCGACGAGCCGCTGGAATCCTACGAGGACGACCTTCGCGACGGACTGGCCGTCATTGGCGGGCGCTCCGAGGCTCTGGGCCGGTTCATGTCATCCTACGCACGGCTGGCCCGGCTGCCCGCACCAGATCGTAGGCCCCTGGAGGTCGGCGCCTGGGTACGACGCATTTCGAGTCTGGAGACCCGGCTGACAGTGGATGTCGTCGACGGGGCCGAGGTCAGAATCGAGGCTGACAGCGACCAGCTCGACCAGCTTCTCATCAATCTGGTGGAAAACGCGGCCGACGCTTCCCTCGAAACGGGAGGGGGCGTCCGGGTAGGGTGGGAACGGACGGACGGCACCGTGGAAATCTGGGTGGAAGACGAAGGGCCCGGCCTCGCGGCCACGGCCAATCTCTTCGTGCCCTTCTTCACGACGAAGCCCCAGGGCTCGGGCATTGGCCTGGCCCTGGGTCGACAGATCGCTGAAGCGCACGGAGGAACTCTTACGCTGCGGAATCGGGTCTCGCAGCCGGGGTGCATCGCGCGCGTGCGGCTCCCAATCAGCCCGGCGGCTTCCGAGTCGACGGACCCCCCGCACCCGAGGCTCTCTGGCTCCGAAGGGCGCTGAGCAGTTCGGGCACTCGGGCCAGTGAGTCGGCGATCCGGTGCGGTGCCTGCTCGGCCGGAATCGATCGCGTCGCCGCTTCGTCGAACTTTCCGGTCCGAACCTGGATCGTGACGAGACCCGCCTGCCGTCCGCCGCGAATATCGCTCTCCAGGTCATCTCCGATCACGGCGAGGTGAGCGACCGGCTGGCCAAGGATCTCCGCGGCCATCGCGAAGAACGCGGGCGCCGGCTTTCCGATCAGGTTGGCCTCTCTGTCGGACGCGTATTCGAGCGCCGCGACGAAGGGACCGGCGTCCAGTGTCGGACCCGCGTCTGGAAGCCAGAACCGATTGCGGTGAATGGCCACGAGCTCGGCGCCCGACCGTAGGTTTCGAAAGGCCGAGTTGAGTCGCTCGAAGGTGAATCCGGCACCGAGATCCCCGACGAGGACAGCCTCCGGATTCTGATCCGTGACCACGAAATCCCGGAAATCCGCGTGCGTCGACTCGGCCACGAGAAGTTGAACGCTCTCGATTCCGCGGGAGCGAAGCCAGGCCGCGGCGGCGACCGGCGCCGTGAGAATCTCCTCCGCGTGCACCGGGAAGCCCATGGCGGTGAGGTCTGACACGACACCGGAGCGGGACTTCCGGCTGGTGTTGGTCGTGAACAGGAAGGGGATCTCCGCGGTACGAAGGAGCTCGACCGCCTTCTCGACGCCGGGGACGAGCGAACTGCCCTCGTAAACCGTTCCGTCAAGGTCGATCAGAAGCCCGTCGATCGGGCCTAACGAATTCGTCGTCACGCCGCCGTCCCCTCTTCGCTCGTCCCGGTCTTGCCGCCCACGTATGGGCAGCGGAGGTTCCGTTCACGGGACCCGGCAGAGCAAGCTCGAGTTTCCGGAGACGATCGTCAAACCCAGCACACTGCGAGGCAGCCGTGCCCGAACTCCTACCCTTTCGCGCCCTGCGATATCATACCCCATCCGGCAGCCTCTCGGAGTTGCTGGCCCCACCGTACGACGTGATCGATCCGGAGCAGGCACGGTTCCTTCGGGAACGGCACCCCTTCAACAGCGTGCGGCTCGTGCTGCCGGAGGGCGAGGCCCCGGAGAAGTACGAGTATGCAAGCCGGACGCTGACGGACTGGATCGAGTCGGGCGTTCTGGAACGCGATCCCGCCCCCTCGGTCACGGTATACCGGCAGAGCTTCGAGGCCCCCGAGGGTCCGGTCACACGCCACGCGCTATTCGCAGCTCTGGAGCTCAGCCTTTTCGGAGCTGGGGAGGTTCTCCCTCACGAGCGGACGCACTCCGGACCGAAGCGCGACCGGCTTGCCCTGACGCTCGCGACACGTACACAGCTCTCGCCCATCTTCCTGACCACGCGGGACGAATCGGAGGCGCTGTACACGGAGCTCGTCGGCATCGCGTCGGGCCGCGAACCCGATTATCGGGCCGAGACCGCGGATCGCGTCACGCACGCCGCGTGGAGAGTGACGGACCCGCATACCTGCAGCAGGCTCTGCCAGGCCGCCGGCGACGGTCCCCTCCTGATCGCGGACGGCCACCACCGCTATGAGACGGCGCTCGAAGTCCGGCGTCGGATCGGCGAGGAGGTTCCCGACGCCCGCTTCGTGCTGGCGTGCGTGGTCAGCGGGGAGGATCCGGGGCTCAGGATCCAGCCTACCCATCGAACCGTGGCCGGCTGGCCGCCGGGAAGGACGCAGACGGACTGGATGGACCGTCTCGCGGAACGGTTCACGATGCAAGCGATCGCGGGCCCGCAGGACAATCCCGATCAGCTGGCGGCCGAGGCGGAACGAACGGGCTCGCTGGTGGTCGTCTCGCCGGCGGGAGCATGGAAGCTGGAGCCGATCCTCGAGGTCGCCTCGGACGCCGGGCTGGACGAGGCCGACCTGGCGATCCCGAGCGTCGTGTTCGATCGACTGGTGGTCGAGGGAATCCTGGCGCTGGACGCCGACGCCGCCGCGCACGCCGGACAACTCCTCTACCTCCGTGACGCCTCGGAAGCGGTGAGCGCCGCCGGAGCGCTCGGCGCTGCTTTTCTGCTTCCCGCCGTGAGTGCGTCGGCGGTCTGGAAGGTCACCGGTCTCGGACGTCGTCTGCCTCCGAAGTCCACCTATTACGAGCCGAAGGTCCCGTCAGGACTGCTCTTCCGGCCGCTCGAGGTAGCCTCGGACTGAGTTGGCCGGGCCGAGCTCGGCGCGGACTCATTGGGAAGCCGGAAACTTCACCGTGTAGGCATCGAGCGACTCGATGCCCATCCCGGCGACCCGCCGCAGCGAGGAATGACGGGTCAGAAAGAGATCAGCCTCTTCGGAAAGCGCCGTCGCGAGCTGAATGGACCTCTCCAGTCCCCCTCCGATCCGTGCCCGGACCTGTGCCGCCTGCCGTGCGATCCGTCCGTCCAGCGGAATCACCGTCAGTCCGGGCATCGCACCGATCAGTCGCTCGATCCGGTCGGCCGTGGACTGTTCGCCGCGGCGATACGACTCCATCAGCAACTGGTAGAGGCTGAGCGCCGAAGTCTGCGCTTGCACGTCACCTGCGTCCATCAGGCGAAACAGTGTCCGCGTAAGCGGTAGCGAGGCCTCGATGCCGGCCAGGTGCAGCGCCAGGACGCTGGCATCGAGGTGCAGCAGTGCCTTTTCGCGAACAAGCGCCTCGAATCGATCTCGCTCACTCACCGATCACCTCCGGCCAGAGCGCCGCCGCCTCCGCGGTCGTATCGCAGGGTATCAGACCTTCGAGCTCGGCGGCCGGGTCCTCGGGACGCCTTCGCAACTCGATGACACCGTCGTCACGGACGTTCACCAGGAGTCGATCGCCCGGCCTCAGGCCGAGCGCGTCGCGGGCCTCACGCGGGACTACGATCTGGTGCTTGCTGCTCAGCTTTACCGTCGAAGGCACACCAACCCCCCTTCCGGGTCGGATGGGAATCTGGGGGGTCGGATTTCGACCCCGGCTCTTTACCATATCACTTTACAGTAAAGGCCGTCAGATTACCATGACGATGAAAAGGGCATAGCCGACGAGGAGGAATCCACCTTCCGCCCGGCTGACGCGAGCGCCCGTGTAGGCGATCGGAATGAGCGCGAGGCAGAAGAGGAACGCGGGCAGAAGTTCGGTCTGAATCGCGAGTTGCGAGAACTCGAGCGGCCGGACCACTGCGGCGGTTCCGAGCACGAGTCCCAGGTTGAAGATGTTGGATCCGATCACGTTGCCGATCGCGATGTCGCCCAGGCCGCGGGCGGCCGCGGCGATCGTCGAAGCGAGTTCCGGCACCGAAGTGCCCACCGCCACGAGGGTCGCCCCGATCACTTCCTCGGGGACTTCGAATCTCCGCGCGATCTCCACGGCCGATTCGACGAGCCAGTCGGCCCCGAGGAGAAGCATCAACAGTCCGAGGGCCACACGCGCCCAGTTCAGCCAGGGTCGACGGCCCTCGGGATCACCCATTTCCTTGGCGATCTCGATCTCGGCGGAAATCAGGTCCTGACCATGACCGGAGCTGTGTCCCCAAGCGACCAGGTAGTAAATGTAAAATCCGAAGACGCTGAGCAGAACGAATCCATCGAATCGGTCGACCGAGCCGTTGGCTGAAAGAAGCATGACGACGAGAAGAAAGCCGATGAGCAGCGGCGCCTCGCGACGGATCAGTCTGCGGTGCACGGATATCGGCCGGATCAGGGCGCCGAGGCCGACGATCAGGCCGACGTTCGCGACCGTCGATCCCATGATGTTCCCGATCGCGAGTCCGGCCTCTCCCCGCAGCGAAGCCGCGCTCGAGACGACGAGCTCGGGCGCCGAGGTCCCGAACGCCACGATAGTCAAGCCGACCATCAGAGGGCTGACACCCCGTTGCGAGGCGACCCGAGCCGCGCCGGTGACCAGCCAGTCGGCGCCCAGGGTCAGCGCTGTCAGGCCGACCGCGAACAGTAAGAGCTGCCAGATCAAGTATCGCTTCCGGGGCGGGTTTTCGGGTCCGGCCGCGGATGAGGATACCGTGTGGATAACTTCCCGCCTGCGGCAAATCGGGGCGGCAGAACGGGGTAGCCCTCCACAGCTGAACGGCGGCGATGGTCAAGTATCATAAACCAATGCTATGTATAAGTTTACGGCGCATGAGGTCCACGTCTCATGCCGTCTGCGCTTCCGCGTCCTTCGCGGCTCCGCCGGACTTCTGGCGGTTGTCCGACCGCTGTTGAACACTCGCGCCCATGTGCATGGCGCCGTCAATCTGGCCGCCCTCTTCCAGCTTGACCCTTCGACTGCTGATATCGCCCTCGATTCGACAGCTTGCCTGTAGTTCCACCCGGCTCTCCGCCTTGACACTTCCGTTGACTCGTCCGGCGATGATCGCATCCTGCGTGGTGATGTCCCCCACCACGAGGCCATCCTTCCCGACGACCACGCTCTTCGCGGCTTTCACCGACCCCTCTATCGAGCCCTCGACGCGAATCGTCCCGTCGCTCTCACAGTCCCCCGTGATCTTCATCCCGGGTCCAACGATCGAAACGACGTCGCCGAGCTCGCGCGACGAACCGTTGCCGAGACCCTTTGTCATCATGAACTGCCTCCCCCCGTTCCAGTTCCACTGAGATCAGAGCCTGTCGGAGACCCAGGGCAGCGGATCTACGGTATCGCCGTCCTGTTCGATCTCCAGGTGCAAATGGGGTGCCGTTGAGCGTCCCGTGTTGCCGGACAACGCGATCACTTCGCCGGCTTCCACGGTGTCCCCTCTTTCGGCAAACACCCATGATGCGTGCGCATACAACGAGCGAAGGCCGTCGCCGTGCGCAATCTGGACGTAGCGGCCATACTCCCGGTCCTCGCCTGCTTCCTCGACTACACCGGCTCCCGATGCGCGGATGTAGGAGCCCGAGGGAACGGCGATGTCCAGCCCGACGTGGCCTCCATCGCGGATCGATGAGGTGTCCCCGAACGCGCGCGTCACGAACCCCGGTTCGACGAGGGGCCAGAGTCGCGGGCCGGGCTCGAACCGCGCCGCACGGCTCTCGGAACTTCGATCGCGCGCTTCCGACGATCCCAGCGCAGGGAGCAGGATATCCCCTGCCGAGGGCTCGACTTCGCCGGTCATAACGCCCCGCAGTTGATCGTAGGAGCGTTCCATCTCCGTCAACGCCGCCGCCAGTCGCTCGATCTTGGCCGTTTCCCCGCGCAGAGAGTCGATACGGGCTTCCAGTTCGGCGACCCGTTGCGGCGTTTCGAGGGACGCCGCCCAGCGACCTGCCGCAAACGACCCTGCAAGGCCCGCAGCCAGCAGGAACCCGAGCAGGAGGAGCCTCGACGGACCCAGAACGAATCGGTGCGACCGTGCCTCGCCTTCCCGGACGAGAAACACGTTCCATCGGCCGGGAGTCGTCACACGTCCTCGAAGAGCTCCGCCGAGTCGCGGGCTTCCAGCATGCGTCGGATGATCCGCTCGAAGTCCTCGGCGTCGTGGAAGGGAATCCGGATCTCGCCGGCCGCTTTGCCCCGGAGCCGAACCTTCACATCGGTTCCGAAGTAACGGGCGAGGGCCGTCGCCGCCCGTCTCGCGACCGGATCTTCGTGACCGCCACCCGAGCTCTCCCCGGCCTTCCGGTCCGGACCCGCCCGACGACCCTTGCCACCGCGGGCGCGCCGTTCCGCCTCACGGACCGACAGTCCCTCCGCCGCGATCCGACGAGCGAACTGCAACTTCTCCGCTTCCGAGTCCAGCGAAAGCACGGCACGAGCATGGCCGGCGCTCAGCGATCCCGAGGCCAGCATCTCCTGGACTTCCGCGGGCAGCGTCAGCAAGCGAAGACTGTTTGCCACGGTCGATCGACTGCGACCGACACGGCCTGCCACCTCGTTCTGCGTGAGCCCGAACCCGTCGATCAGTCGCTGGTAGGCAACCGCTTCCTCGATCGCATTCAGCTCTTCCCGTTGCAGATTCTCGACGAGGGCCAGCAGAAGCATCTGCTCGTCCGAAAGGTCCCGGACGATAACGGGAGCGGAAGCGCGCCCGAGTCCGGTGAGGGCACGGAGCCGCCGTTCTCCCGCGACGAGCTCGAACCCGGCGCCCGCCGGACGCACCACCAGAGGCTGCAGGAGCCCGTTCTCGCGGATCGAGGCCTCCAGTTCGCCGAGTGCCTCGGCGTCGAAATCGCGGCGCGGCTGGAAAGGATTGGCGCGAATTCGCTTCAGTTCGATCTCGCGGACCGGCTGTTCCTCCCACTCCTGCTCGTCGAGCATGTCGCCGAGCAACGCACCCAGGCCGCGGCCGAGTCGATTCTTCGTGTCAGGCAACTCCTGCCCTCCGTTTCCTGTTGTCCCGCCGTACGATCTCGGAAGCCAGGCTCAGGTACCCCCGGGCGCCGGTGGACAGAACGTCGTACAGAGCGATCGGCTTCCCGAAGCTCGGCGCCTCGGCAAGGCGCACGTTCCGCGGTATCGCGGTCCGGAACACCTTCGCCCCGAAATACTCTTCCGCCTCTCCCTTCACCTGCTTCGAGAGATTGAGGCGCGAATCGAACATCGTCAGGAGAACGCCTTCGATCCCGAGTTCCCGGTTCATGTTCCGCTGCACGATACGCACGGTATTGAGCAGCTGACTGAGTCCCTCCAGCGCGTAGAACTCGCACTGGATCGGAATCAGCACCGAATTGGAGGCCACCAGCGCGTTCAGGGTCAGCAGGCCCAGGGAGGGAGGGGAGTCGATCAAAATGTAATCGTAGTCGTCGCGCACCGGCTCGAGGACACTGCGCAGCACCCGCTCCCGATTCGGCCGCTCAATCAGCTCGATCTCGGCACCCGCCAGGTCCCGGCTCGCGGGCACGACGTCGAGCATCGGAAAATGAACGCTCTGTCGGAGGGCCTCGAAAACGGGGACGTCGTTGATCAGGCAGTCGTAGATGTCCGGAAGCGCCGGATCCTGGGCAATTCCGAGTCCGCTCGTGGCATTCGACTGGGGATCCGAATCGACGATCAGCGTGCGCTTTTCTGCGACGGCGAGGGACGCGCCCAGGTTGATCGCGGTCGTCGTCTTGCCGACGCCGCCCTTCTGATTCGCGATGGCGATGATACGTCCCATCGGCGCCCCGTGGCTCCTCGTTCGAGATCGGTTGATATGGTACACAGCAACGTCCGGTGGGGCCGGCGCCTCGCCGTTCTCACGTCCCCCGCCCGGGCACGCGCTACGCGCGCGAGTCGCCGGGCCCCGAATATACGTGCAGGGGGTCAGAACGCCAAGAAACCCGGGATTGTTGCACGTGCAACAGGTCGGATCGGGGAGACACGGGTCAATTCTCGACCGGGGGTCGAAGCTCGGGCGCTGTTTCACGTGCAACATCGCGCCCGGAGCGCTTTCGGATCTCCACGAGCAGATTCTGAAGGTCGGACGGAGAGATCCCGGGAATCCGTGCGGCCTGACCGAGATTCTCCGGGCGAACGCGCTGCAGCTTGTGCCGGGCTTCCCAGGACAGGGAACCGAAATCGAGGTACTCGGCGTTCAGGGGCAGGGGATGTTCCTGACGTCGTCGGATGGCCTCCGCACGCACGCGGTCCCGCTCGATGTAGCCGGCGTACTTCGTCTCCATCTCCACCGTCGTGCAGGCATCCGAGTCGAATTCAACGCCTTCCAGCGGCCCACCGGCATCCAGCATCGCCTCCAGACTCACTTCGGGTCGCCGCAACAGGCGCTCCAGGGGCTGGGGCTCGGGAATGCGGGATCCGCCGCGCGCTTCCAGCCAGTCGTTGATTTCGTCGGGCCTCACACGGGCCTCCGCCACCCATTCTCGGGTGCGATCGACGAGGCGAAGGTGTTCCTCCAGCTGTCGGGCCTCCTCATCGGTCAGCAGCCCGAGTCGCTCGGCCACGGGTCCGAGACGGGTCAAGCAGTTGTCCTGGCGAAGGATGAGCCGGAATTCCGCCCGTGAGGTAAACAATCGATACGGCTCGTCGACCCCGAGCGTGACGAGATCGTCGACCAGTACGCCGAGGAACGCCTCGTCCCGGGCAGGGATCCACGGATCGCGTTCGAGAACGTGAAGCGCGGCGTTGATTCCCGCCACCACGCCCTGCCCGGCAGCCTCTTCGTACCCCGTGGTTCCGTTGATCTGACCGGCGAGCCACAGCCCCGGAAGGTCGGCAAGCGCCAGGGTCGCCGAGAGACGTTCCGGGGAGAAGTAGTCGTATTCGATGGCATAGCCCGGCTGCGTCATCCGCGCGGACTCGAGCCCGGGAACGGCCTGGAGAAAGCGACGCTGCGTCTCGGCGGGAAGTGACGTGGAGAGCCCGTTCACGTACAGCTCGGTGGTTTCGAGCCCTTCGGGTTCGAGAAAGATCTGGTGCCGGTCGGCGTCGGGGAACTTGACCACCTTGTCTTCGATCGACGGGCAGTAGCGCGGGCCGAGCGAGCTGATCGCCCCCCCGTAGAGCGCGGACAGGGAAAGGCTCTCGCGGACGATCTCCTTCACCTCCGGTCCGGCGCTCCCGATCCAGCAGGGAAGGGAGGGAAGTCCGGCCGCTCTCTCCCAGTGCGAGAATCGGTGGCCCTCCGTCTCTCCGTCCTGCCGGTGAAACCGATCGAAGTCCACTGTTCGGCCGTCGATCCGCGGCGGAGTCCCGGTCTTGAAGCGCTCGGGCTGCATTCCGAGGTCCGAGAGCTGGCCGGCGAGGCGGATCGAAGGCGGATCCCCGGCCCGTCCGGCGTCCATGCGCTTGTCCGTACCGAGGTGAATCCGTCCGCGCAGGAACGTACCTGCGGTCAGAATGACGGCCCGTGCCCGGAACCGGCTGCCGTCGGAAGCGATCACGCCCGCCACACGGCCATCCTCGATCAGCAGAGCATCCACGGTCGCCTGAAACAGGTCCAGCAGCCGTTGTTCCTCGAGCTGCCGGCGCACTTCCCTGGGATACAGACCCCGATCGCACTGGGCTCGCGGAGCCCAGACCGCCGGCCCCTTCGACCGGTTCAGCATCCGAAAGTGCAGGGTCGTGCGATCGGTCGCCCGCCCCATTACCCCTCCAAGTGCGTCTACCTCCCGGGCCACCGTCCCCTTCGCGACGCCTCCGATCGCCGGGTTGCAGGACATCTGCCCGATTCGGGCCAGGAAGGAGGTGACCAGGAGCGTGCGCGCGCCGAGTCGCGCCGCCGCATTCGCGGCTTCGCTCCCCGCATGCCCTCCGCCGATGACGATGACGTCGTAGTCCATGCCGTCGCGCACCCCTCCGTGCTTCACCAGATTCAAAGCGAGCCATGGAGACCCGCACTCGAAGTTCATCCGGACGCGAAGATACGGAGAGAGGCCATGCCGCACCAAGCCGGAGAGATCAGAGCGGACTGCCGGGTCACGGGCCGGGTCCAGGGTGTGGGCTTCCGCTGGTGGACGCTTCGGATGGCCCGACGGCTCCAGTTGCGCGGAACGGTCAGGAATTGCGATGACGGAAGCGTCGAGATTCGAGCGGCGGGCTCGAGCGAGGCCATCGAGAGACTTCGCTCGGCCCTTCGCGAAGGCCCTCCGCACGCGTCGGTCAACGGCGTGCAGGAGATTCCTCCTGAAGCCGATCTTCCCCCGGACTTCCGCGTCGTACGCTGAAGGCACCTTTTTCGATTCACGGTGTATCCCGCGGACGTCCATCGACTTCTGAATGCTATTCGAGGAAACACTGATGATAGAGCTCCCCGACGTCGAGCGAATGATCGACGCCTTCGCCGGGTACGCGACCGGAAAGACTGTCTCGGCCGTGATCATCGACAACGAAGAATCTGTCGATATCGACCCGGAGCTGACCGAAGAGAAGATTCAAGGGCATGCGATCGACTCCGTCGAGCGCCACGGGCGGTTCGTGGTCGTGCGATTTCGTTCTGGCGCGAACCTCGTCTTTCACATGGGCAACGACGGTCGGATCTTCCTCGAGTCGCAGACGACTCCTCCCGACGAGGACAGCCGGATTCGCCTCCAGTTCGCGGCGGGCCGGGAACTCCGTTTTGCCGCCCCCGGCGACGAGGGTGAAATTCATCTCGTAGACGGCGAGGATTTCAGCGGTCTCGGCACGTTCGAGCGGCTGGGCCTGGATCCGCTCAGCGAGGACTTCACGTCCGACGTGTTCGTGAAGCTGGCGAACGCGAAGCCCCGTACGTCGCTCAAGGGCGTCCTGATGAACCAGGAGATAGTGGCCGGGATCGGGAACGAGTATGCCGACGAGATCTGTTTTCAGGCCGGTTACCGTCCCGACCTGAAAGTGAAGGACATGACGGTCGAGCAGCTGGAGCGCGTTCACGTCTACCTTCGACGTGTCCTGCGGCGGGCGACGCTCCACTGGCAGGCCGCGCACGCGGATCCGGGCTGGCTGATCAACCGGCGCGCTCCCGGCAGCACCTGCCCCCGGTGCTCGAGCGCCCTGAAGTCCATGAGCGTATCGGGTCGCAAGACCTACCTCTGCCCGCGCTGTCAGCGGGTGACCTGAACGGACCGGATGGCGACATCAGCCGGGCGGATCTGACCGACCGGCTATTTGCCCACACAGAAGCTGGCGAAGACCCGGTCGAGCAGGTCCTCGGTGGATACCAGTCCGAGCAACTCCTCGAGCCGGAGCGTGGCGTCCTGCAGGTGCGTGACGGCGATCTCCGGGGGCATCGCCGCCTGGCTCGCCGCACGGAACTCCTCCACGGACCGGCGGGCCGACTCGAGGGCTCGTACATGGCGGCGCCGTGTCACGAGGGGGGCTTCCGGCCGGGCCCTGACCGTCGACCAGGCGGCTTCCAGCATCTGCTCCCGGAGCGCAGCGATACCTTCGCCGGCTTCCGCCGAGAGTCGGACCTGCGGGATCGACGGGTCGAGTCCGACCGGCTCCTGCGCATCCCTTCCCGGATGCAGGTCAGCCTTCGTACGCACGAGGATCGTCGCCCGGCCGTTCGAGGCCCATTCCCTCAGGAAGTCTCTCTCATCCTCCTCGAGGTGCCGGCCGTCCTCGACGCAGAATAGCACGACCTCGGCCCGTCCCAGGTAGTTACGGGCGACTTCGATCCCGATCTCCTCTACGGCTTCTACCGCCTCGCGCAGTCCGGCGGTATCGACCAGACGGAACGGATACCCCTCCACTCCCACGACCGCCTCGATCGCGTCGCGCGTCGTGCCCGGATGCTCCGTTACGATGGCTCGCTCAAAACCCACTAAACTATTGAATAGACTAGACTTACCAGCATTCGGCCGGCCTGCGATGACGGTCAGTGCCCCCTCCCGCAGCATCTCGCCTTCCGGGGCCAGGACGAGCAGTGAATCCAGGTCCTGCCGCAAGTCGGCGACCGCTGCATCTACTCGACGGGAATCGAGCGGGCCGTCGTCTTCGTCGGGGAAATCGATGTCGTAGGCCAGCAGAGCCTGGGCCTCGATGAACCGCTCCCGCAGGGTCTCGATCCGCTGGGATAGGCCCCGCTCCAGCTGACGGAGCGCTGCGTTCGCGAGAGCGGGCGACGCGGCTTCGATGAGGTCCGCCGTGGCCTCTGCCTGAAGAAGGTCGATTCGACCGTTCAGGTAGGCTCGCCGGGTAAACTCGCCCGGTTCGGCCGTCCTCGCTCCCGCGGCCAGTAGGGCGTCCAGCACGAGTTGGGGAATTAGAGTTCCGCCGTGTGAGCTGACCTCCAGCAGATCCTCTCCCGTGTACGACGCGGGCCCCGGGAAGAAAGTGGCCAGGACCCGGTCCACGGGCTGGCCGCCGTCAGGATGTTCCAGTCGGCGCAGACACGCGGTGCGAGGGGTCAGCTCATGCAGTCCGAGCCGCTGCGCGACCTGGGCAGTGTCGGGTCCAGAGACACGGACGACGGCGAGAGCTCCCCGCCCGGGAGGTGTCGCGATCGCGGCGATCGTCTCCCCGCCCGGGTCCGACATGGAACTGTACACGTTCACCGCCGACCTCCCCGAATCAGCGCGTTCTGCGATCGTCCTTCCGCCCCCGATCACCACCCCCCCGCTTTCCGATCTTCTCCTTGCGGTTCGCTTTCGGCGTGGAAGAAGCCATTTTCGCGCGCGCCGCCTGGCGCTCTTTCGACAGGTACAGCTGCTGGGGAAGCGACGCGATGTTGCTGGTCGTGTAGTAGAGATTCAGGCCCGACGGAAATCCGGCGAACATGACGGTGAACACGACCGGAAGCACGTAGGTCATCATCTTCATCTGCGGGTTGGTCTGGTCCATGCCGCGCTGACCGATCCAGGACAGCAGGAACATCGACACGCCCATCAGCAGCGGAATGATGTAGTACGGGTCCTTCAACGACAGGTCCGGAAGCCAGAGAAAGGGCACGCCCCGAAACTCGATCGTGCCCTGAAATACGAAGAACAGGGTGAACAGAATCGGCATCGGGAGCATCATCGGCAGGCACCCGGCGAGCGGATTGACGCCATGTTCCCGGTACAGCTTCATCATCTCCGTCTGGAGCTTCTGCGGGTCGTCCTTGTGCTTTTCCTGCAGTTCCTTCATCAGCGGCTGGACCTGCATCTGCGCCATTTGCGCGCGCATCGACTTCTGGTAGAGCGGAAAGAGAAGCACTCGCATCATCACGCCGAACAGGATCAGTACCCACCCGTAGGCGAGATTCAAGGTCTCGTGCATCCAACCGAGGATCAGCATCACGATCCCCACCAGCGGCCGGATGATCGGCCTCAGCCACCTCCATCCATAGGGGTTCACGCCCTCGAGGTCCTGTCCGACGGCCTCGAGGCGGCGGTACTCCTGCGGACCTATGTACGCGTTGAATCGAAAACCGGCGCTGCCCGCCGGAACCGGCAGGGAAGTAGCGGTGGAGGCGACGTGCTCTCCCTGCTCGCCGCGGGCGATCAGACCCCCGAACTTCGGTCCCTCCTCGGGTGCCACGAGCGCAATCAGAAAATACTTGTTCTTGACCGCCACCCAGTGGAATGGACCGCCCTCGGCGGTACGGATTTCACCGGGCTCGATCTTGTCGATCTGGAGGCTTTCGATGCCTCCGGCCTGCCCGTTGGTTACGAGAGCGAGTTGCGTGAAGTCGTCCTTCGGGTCCTTCTCGTTCGTCGGCAGGCCCGAGCCCAGCGAGGTGATCACGGACCAGCCCTGGTCGCCGAACCCCTCGAGCCTTCCTGTCACCTCGACGAGGTAGCTGCCGGGACGGAAGTGGTACACGACCACGAAGCGGACCTGACTGCCCGGAAAATCGTAGGTCATCTGCAGCGAGTCCGCGCCGGACTGCGCATCGATGATCAGATCGCTGCGGTCCGCCGTGAACAGCCGCCCTGACAGCGAAGCCGTGTCGCCCGCGGCCGCCACACGCCAGCCGAACACCGCATCGCCGGATCGGACGACCTGGACCCGATCATCTCCGTTCTCACGCGGAGCGTACGACTCGTAGTTCAGAAGTCGGGCGCCTACCATCCGTGCGCCCAGGGTGGAGAACCGCAGCTCGTAGCGATCGCTCTTCACCACGATCGTGTCGTGAGCGATCGACTCCACGGCACCGGGAAGCCGGGCGGGATCCGTCTCGACGAGTCCGGGTCCGGCCTCGCCCGGTCCCGAGGGATCACCCGCCACTTCGCCGCCGCCCCCTTCGGTTCGCGCTCCTGCCGAGAAATCGGAGTCGTCCACCAGCGAGTCGGATACCGTCAACCCGCTCTCGGGCGGCGGAGCCGGCGGGGGGAACAGGATGTTCGTCAGGAAAATCACCGCAATCGTAAGGACTACGGCGAGAACGACACGTTTCTCCATCTAGGGGCCGATTCTTTCGAGTTCTGGTTCCGGATGTCCAGCCTCGGGCACGGGATCCGGACCGAATCCGCCAAACGGATGACATCGCGCGATGCGGCGCACGGCCAGCCACGACCCGCGCCCCACACCGTGGCGTTCGATCGCGATCCGCGCATACTCCGAGCAGCTGGGATCGAAGCGGCAGGCGGAAGGAAGGAGTGGCGACACGCCGGCCTGGTAGAGTCGGATCGCGCCGACCAGCATGCGCCTCAACACGAGAGCCTCTGAAGACACTCGTTGACACCGCTCAGCAATTCGTCGAAGTCGCTGTCGTATGCGGAGGGTCGGGCGCGGACCACCAGGTCCCCATTCGCTCCCGAAGGCAGCCAGCGCAACCGCACGATCTCTCGCAATCGGCGCTTGACCCGATTCCGTTCCACTGCGGTGTGACCATGTCGCGGGACGACGATCGCGGCCCGTGGCACTCCACCGATGCCGGGACCCAGAAACAATTCGATCGGACCGCATCGATGACGTCGGCCCGATCGGAATACGTTACGGATCTCTCTGGATCGCCGAAGCCGGCTGGCGCGCGGAAACGCGAATGTGCCCGACACGTGCCCGGGCTCCCGCCCTCGCCTCAGCGGCGATGCTTGCGGTTTACTTCGTCGCTGACCGTCAGGGAGTGGCGGCCCCGCTTGCGGCGACGCGCCAGCACCTTCCGGCCTGCCTTCGTCTTCATGCGCGCGCGGAACCCGTGGTCCTTGACCCGCTTCTTCCGGCTGGGATTTCTATACGTCGGCTGCATCTGCTCGTCGTCTCCGTTCGTGACGTCGTTCGAAAAGAGCCCTTGAGACTAGGGGGATACGGCCGTTCTGTCAAACCAGTTTCACGGTCGAGAGCCCCGCGTTGACAGTGTGGAAAACTTCTCGTAGCATCCCTGCCCGCTCCCTTCCAGGGTGCACCCGTTTCCTTTTCTGGTCTACGCGCGATGGAACTGACGGCTGCCGAAGCCTGGTCCGCGATCACCTCCGCCGCTCGAGAGGTGCTGCCGGAGCAGACCTTCCGCACCTGGCTGACTTCCACCGAGGCCGTAGCCCTGGCCGAAGGAACGCTCGTAGTCGCCGCGCCGACCCGGTTCGCGGTCGAGTGGATCGAGGACAAGTACGGTGACCTTTTGCGCGACCTGGCGCGGCGCGAGCTCGGACGTCCCCTCCAGATCCAGTTCGAGCACCACGGTCCCGGGGACCGGCTCGTCATTCCCGACCTCGGCGATCCGGTAGAGCCGACGACCGTCAAGGACGCGGGCGGAGTGGCCGGCTCGGATGCGACGGCCGACGCCGACGCCGAGGCGTCTTATGAAGCGGCGGCGCGAGCCTCCGGCCTCAATCCGCGCTACAGCTTCGACCGGTTCGTCGTAGGGGCCAACAGTCAGCTAGCGGCCGCGGCGTGTCGGGGAGTGGCAGACGGTCCTGCGCAGCTCTACAACCCGCTCTTCATTTACGGAGACACGGGCCTTGGAAAGACACACCTCATGCACGCGGTGGGGCACGAGATTCTGTCGCGGAATCGGTCGGCCCGGGTCGCCTACGTGCCGTCGGAGCAGTTCACGAACGAGATGATCGGCGCGATCCAGAGCGGCAGGACTCCTGAATTCCGCCAGCGGTATCGGAAGATCGATGTGCTCCTGGTGGATGACGTGCACTTTCTCGGCAACAAAGAAGGGACGCAGGAGGAGTTCTTCCACACCTTCAACTCCCTCTACGACGCCCACAAACAGATCGTCATCACCAGCGACCGGCCGCCCCAGGAGATTCCCGGGCTGCAGGAGCGCCTGGTGTCCCGCTTCGAATGGGGCCTGGTCACCGACATCAAGCCGCCGGATTTCGAGACTCGTGTCGCGATCCTCCAGAAGAAGGCCGCCGAGGATCGGCTGGTTCTCGAAGATGCGGTGATCGAGTTCATCGCACGGAACCGCAGGACCTCGGTTCGGCAGCTCGAAGGTGCCGTGATCAAACTTCTCGCCTACAGTTCCCTCACACGGCGGGAAATCAGCGTCGACCTCGCTCGAGAGGCGCTGGGGCCGAGACTGGAGGATGAAGAGCGGTTGCGGGTCACACCCGAACAGATTCGGGAGCGCGTGGCCGAGCGGTTCGGGATGAGCGTCGAAAATCTCGTCTCGAAGCGACGGAACAAGCCGATAACCGTTCCCCGCCAGGTGGCGATGTATCTGATCAAGACGATGCTCGACATCCCGTACACGGAGATCGGCTCGCTATTCGGCGGTCGCGATCACTCGACGGTGATCCACTCCGTGAACAAGATCGAGGCGGAGATGGCGGCCCGCCCCGAGTTCCGCGATCGGATTGAGAGGCTTCGCGAGGAGTTGGCCCGTGGATAACCTCTGTGGAGATTCTGCGGTCCGTCGTGGAATTCCCTTGGTCCTCACGATGACCCGTGGAACGCCGGTGACAGTCCGGGTACTTTCCCCCGCGGCGTTCACAGGTCCGCCGCCGGTACCCGTGCGCAGTTCGTCGCACCGTGCTGCAGGGATCGGGAGAGTTTTCCCCGTTCCCACGTCACCTACTGTTACTGCTGTTGATGTATCAATAGAGTCTCAGAAGAGATCTTCTCGGGGAAATCCGAATCCCGATCTGAACCGCGAGGTTGAGGAATGAAGCTTTCGATCACACGGGACAGTCTTCACGCAGGCCTCGGTGCCGTGGCGGCGACGATTCCCACGAAGACGACGCTCCCCGTTCTCTCGAACATCCTTCTCGAGGCGAAAGAGGGATCGCTTTCCCTGAGCGGAACCGATCTCGATATCTCCGTTGCCGTGAAGATCGACGCGGAGGTGGAGCGTGAAGGGTCTGTAACCGTACCCGCGCGGAAATTCGCCGAGATCGCCAGGGAGTTGCCGGCGGCGCCCGTGCACATCGAGGTCGACGGCGTCGAAATCAGGATCGAAGGCGGCAAGAGCAAGTTCAAGCTCTTCGGACTCGCTCCGGAGGAATTTCCCAGCTTCCCGGAAGTGGAGTTCGATGACAGCTGGCGGATGAAGGCGCAGGACCTGCACGAGTTGATCAGTCGGGTTTCCTTCGCCGTTTCCACCGAGGAGAGCCGGCCGATTCTGAACGGCGTGCTCTGGCAACTTCGACCGGATTCGGCAACGATGGTGGCCACGAACGGTCATCGTCTGGCCAGGCTGAAGATCCAGCTCGATGGAGTCGGCGCCCCGGAGGCAGACCTGATCGTACCACCGAAGGCACTCCAGCAGGTCGAGAGACTGTTCGGGGCGGAAGGGGATGTGGAAGTGGCGCGGTCGCGCAATCATCTCGGATTCCGTTCCCCGAATCGACAGGTCTATACCCGGCTGATCGAGGGGCCTTATCCGAACTACGAGCAGGTGATCCCTACGGACAGCGACAAGACGGCCACAGCGAATCGAGACAACCTCTCGGCTGCGATCCGACGGATGGCGGTAGTGGCCAGTGACCAGACGCACCGGGTCCGCATGGCGTTCAGCAACGGCACTCTCTCATTCCGCGTTCAGACCCCCGATCTCGGAGAAGCCGAGGAGGAAATGCCGGTGGACTACCAGGGGGATGATCTGGAGATCGGATTCAACGCGAATTATCTGCTCGAAGTTCTTCGCTACATGCCCGACGAAGACGTGATCCTGCAGTTCAAGGCTCCCGAGCGCGCAGCGACTTTCCTGCCGGCCTCCGGGGCGCCCGACTATCTCTGTCTCGTGATGCCCCTGCGGCTTCTCGACTGAGGAAGCGAGCTGCGCCATCGCCCGATCGTCCATCTGACCGGTCTTGTCGTCGAAACACCGCTGGCTGGGGTTGAGCTGATTTCATGGAACCAGACCGTTTTCCGGCAGCACGGGTTTTCTTCGTCTGCGTCGCGAAAGTCGCGGCCGGTTCGGTCGAGGTAGCAAATTCGGGTCTTCAGATCCGTCCGGTCGACATCTATCTGCTTCTTGCGGGACAGCCGACGGCAAGCACGCGGGATCTCATACCTCCGGCACGTCGGCGTCCCCGGACCCGCGTTCGGTAAGCGCCACCAGCACGTGCGCGGCGAGCGCGGGATCGGCCGTCCTGAGCCAGCGAAGAAATTGCTCACGCTCCTCCCCGGGCAGCTCCAGGGCCCGCTCGATGGCCATACGAAGTCGAACCTCGTGCGAGTGTTCGGGCTTGGGCATCTTCAGCGCTCCTTCCGTCTTCCCGGGGACCCTGTCGGGCAGTGACAACCATTCTACCGGCCTCCTTCCCCGACTGTCACCTCACCCGCTTGACGGTCCGACTCATCCTCCCGGAGGTTAGCGCATGCAAATCGATGCGCACGATCGTCTGATCTGCGCGGATTCTGCTTTCGGGCGGGGTCCGACGCGCGAAAACCCCGGTGCCGAAGAGGCCGATGATCCGCGCCCGGCCTCGCCGCCCATCGTTCAGAGCTCGCTCTTCACCTTTCCCGATCTCGCAGCGCTACAGGCCGGGTTCACCGCCGAGCACGAGACGAATCTCTATTCTCGTGGGAGAAATCCGACCGTGCAGACGCTCGAGCGGAAACTGGCGGCCCTCGAGCGTGGGGAGGCCTGCCTCTGCTTCGGTTCCGGGATGGCCGCCGTGAGTGCCGCACTGCTCGGCGAGCTCCGGTCCGGGGACCATGTCCTGTTCGTGAACGACACGTACGGGCCGACGCTCCAGCTTGCCGCCTATCTGGAACGGTTCGGTATCGATCACGATCTCCAGCTGGAGCTCGATCCGGCTGCGATCGAGGCGGCGATCCGACCGAACACCCGGCTGATGTGGCTGGAGAGCCCCGGAACGATGCTCTTCCGTACCATCGATCTGCGAGCCGTGACGAAGCTGGCTCGCGAGCGGGGAATCGTCACGGCGATCGACAACAGCTGGGCCACGCCACTCTGTCAGAAGCCCCTGACCCTGGGCGTGGACATCGTGATGCATACCTGCTCGAAATACATCGGCGGCCACAGCGACGTGATCGCCGGCGCACTCGTGACGAGTGCGGAGCGGGCGGAAAGGCTCTTCTACTCGACCTATCTGCTGAACGGTGGAGTCCTCGCCCCCTTCGACGCCTGGCTGCTCCTGCGCGGGCTCGCCTCTCTTCCCGTGCGGCTCCCCCAGCACGAGGCGGACGCGCTCCGGGTCGCGGAGTTCCTCGCTTCCCACCCGGCGGTTCGTCGCGTCCACCACCCTTCGATCGGTGAAGGCCGCCGCCTCGCCGCCGACCAGATGACCGGATTCACGGGGCTCCTGAGCTTCGAGCTCGTGAGGGACGGATTCGAGCCGGTCCGCCGGGTGATCGACGCTCTCCAGCACTTCCGGATCGGTGTCAGCTGGGGCGGCGTGGAGAGCCTGGTGATCACGCCGAATCGGGGATCGAACGAAGCTCGTCTGGCGGAGCTGGGAATCCCGAGTGGCCTGATCCGGATCTCCGTCGGCCTCGAGGGGGCAGGCTTGCTGATCGAGGACCTCGCTGCGGCGCTGGATCCGCTCGCGTGAGATGCTCGTGAAAGCGTTCCGCACGGGTGCTCCCCTGACGGTGGGGGAGGCTCTGGCGCCCATTCTGACTATGCTCGGCCTGTTCCTGCTCGGGACGATCACGGTCGGACTGAGCGGAGAACTCCTCGTCGCGATTCTCCTGGCGTCCGCTGCGGTGGCCGGACTGATCGCGGCTCGACACGGGCGCGGGTGGGGGGATGTGCAGCGGGCGACCGGAGAGAAGCTCGCCGACGTACTGCCTGCGATTCTCATCCTGCTCGCGATCGGGATGCTGATCGCGACCTGGGTTCTCTCGGGGACGATCCCCTATCTCGTCTACTGGGGCGTCCGGCTCATCAGTCCCCGTTGGCTGGTTCTCACGGCGTTTCTCGCCACCGCGCTGATGTCACTCGCGACGGGCACTTCCTGGGGCTCGGCGGGAACGATCGGGGTCGCCCTGATGGGCACGGCGGCCGCGCTCGGGGCACCGATGGCGGCCACGGCCGGAGCCGTGGTCTCGGGCGCCTACTTCGGCGACAAGATGTCGCCCCTGTCGGACTCCACGAACATCTGCGCCATCGGAGCCGGGGCCGACCTGTACGCGCACATCCGCCACATGCTCTATACCGCGGTACCCTCGTTCGTTCTCGCCTTCCTGCTGTACGCGTACGCCTCGCGCCTGACGCCGATCGCTCCGAACGGAATGACCCCGGGCGCAAGAGAGTTGCTGACCGATCTCGAGCTCGTGTTCGTTCTCAGCCCGCTGGTGCTGATCCCGCCGCTGATCGTCGTATTCAGCATCGTTCGCCGAGTACCCCCTGCTCTCGCGATCGCCGTCTCTTCGGTGGTCGCGATCGGGCTCGGGGTGTGGTTGCAGGGATTCGGGCCGGAGGAGGCGATCCGGGCGGCCGTGGCTGGATTCGACCTCGAGATGGTGGCTTCGACCGGAGCCGACCCGGGTGTTCTCGGGCCCGACCTCACGCGCCTGGTGCAACGAGGGGGGCTCTACGGGATGGCCAATACCCTGATCGTCGTGATCGCGGCTTTCCTTCTCGCGGGCGCGATGAGCGCTTCGGGCTCGCTGGAACTGCTGATCGAGCGGATGCTCGGTGCGGTCAGCTCCGTGTTCGGGTTGATTGCCGCGACGATGGCGGCGGGTGCGACTACGATCGCGCTCACGAGTCACGGTGGTGTCACCGCTCTGGTGATCGGCGGGCTGTTTCAAGGGGCCTATCGGGAACGCGAGCTGGCGTCGGTGAACCTGTCACGCTCGCTGGAGGACTCGGTGACGATCACCGAACCGCTCATGCCCTGGACGGTGTCCGCCGTGTTCATGGCGGGGACGCTGGGCGTGTCGACGCTCGAGTACGCG
>JARRPS010000004.1:0-27924 GCA_037382625.1 Gemmatimonadota bacterium
CACGAACTCGGGGTGACGCGCGAGCCGCGCGATCCTGGCGAGAAGTCGAATGTGATGTCCGGCGCGATCCGGCGGGGAGAGCAGCACGAAGAACACGTTCACCGGTGCATCGTCCATCGCACGAAAATCCACACCGTCGGGGGAGAGCCCGATGATCAACTGCGGGGCGCCGATCGCCTCGCTGATCGCATGCGGGACGGCGATGCCCGAACCGATTCCGGTACTGAGAACCTGCTCCCGCGCGAGAAGGGCCTCCAGCACACGCTCGGATCCGTCGAGCGTGCCATCGGTGACCAGAGGATCGATCAGCTGAGAGAGGATGTCAGACACGTCGCCCGGCTCAATGCCGATCACCACCAGTCCCGGGTCGAGATACTCGGTGAGCTTCACGTTTCCGATTCCTCCTGGCGATGTCGCTCGTGCGGCGGGCGCGTGCGTCCCGGTGCGACCTGTGATCAGCATGCCCCCGACGTACGGGGCTGTCAAGCCGGAGTGACGGCCTGAGGGCCCCGTTCCGGGTGCCGTCGCATTGCCATCGATTCTCGCACGCGTCTACCTTCCGAGGGCGGTCCACGGGTACGTTCCCCGCAGACAGTCAAAGGAGCGCCGTCGTGCATTATCGCATCACGGGCCCGTCGCGGCTCGAAGGTCGGTTTCGTCCCTCTGGAAACAAGAACGGGGCCCTGCCGATTCTCGCGGCCTGCCTCCTGGCCGACGGGCCCGTCACGCTCGACAACGTGCCCGAGATCCGCGATGTGCTGACCATGATGGACCTGTTGCGGACGCTCGGCGCCGACGTCGAGAGACTCGCTCCCGGGCGCTTCCGAATCGATGCGTCCGGCCTCGACTCGGGATCCGTGGACCCGGAGTTGTCACGCCGCATCCGGGCGTCGATCCTGCTCGCCGGACCGCTGCTCGCGCGCCGCGGTGAAGTCGTTCTCCCGCCTCCTGGAGGGGATGTCATCGGCCGGCGTCGGCTCGATACCCACTTTCTCGCTCTCGGCCGGCTCGGAGCCAAGGTGGAGGCGGGAGAGAGCTACGAGTTGAGGGCGAAGGAACTGCGCGGCGCCGACATTTTCCTGGACGAGCCCTCCGTGACGGGAACCGAGAACGCGGTGCTCGCGGCGGTGCTGGCCGACGGTGAAACCGTGGTGAGAAACGCTGCGTCGGAACCCCACGTACAGGATCTCTGCAGCTTTCTGGTCAGTCTCGGGGCCACGATCGAGGGGATTGGCACGCAGGTCCTGCGGATCGAGGGCGTCCGCAGCCTGTCGGGCGGAAACTGGCGAATCGGCACTGATCACATCGAGGTCGGCAGCATGATCGGTCTCGCCGCCATCACCGAATCGGAGCTGACGATCGAGGAGGTAGAGACCGAGCACTTCGATCCGCTGCGCATTGGATTCGAGAAGCTGGGGGTCCGGGGGCGTCTGAAGGATCGCGAGCTACACCTTTCCGCTGACCAGGAACTGGAGATCCAGCCAGACCTCGGCGACCAGATTCCCACGCTCGGAGATGGTCCCTGGCCGGCGTTTCCGGCGGACCTGATTTCGATCGCCCTGGTCGTCGCGACCCGCTGTCGCGGTACGATTCTGATTCACGAAAAAATGTTCGAGTCGCGCATGTATTTTGCCGACAAGGTGATCTCGATGGGCGCCCGCATCGTTCTGTGCGACCCTCACCGGGCCGTCGTGGTCGGACCGTCACAGCTCCGGGGTTCCGTCGTCGAGAGCCCGGACATTCGAGCCGGCATGGCGCTGCTGATCGCGGCCCTGGCTGCCGAAGGAGAGAGCTCGATCCACAACATCGGACAGATCGAGCGCGGCTACGAACGAATCGATGAGCGACTGCGGGCGCTCGGTGCCCAGATCGAGCGCGTGGATCCGCCGTGCTGACTCCGGACCCCGACGCCCGCGCGGCTCCCCGGAGCCTTCCGGGCCAGGAGCGCGAGGCGGCATCCGGCGGTTTCGGCCTGTTCCTGCTCGAGGGGTGGATGGCGGCGTTTCCCGGTCTCGTGGCCGGGACGACGCTGCGCCCGGCCGATTTCGGTCTCCGGTCGCCTGACACTGCCTGGGCGGTCGGCGAGCGCTTCGAGGCGCTCGGCCGGGCGCTCGGGTTCCCGACGATCGCCGTCGCTCGACAGGTTCACGGCGTGGAAGTGCTCGTGCTCGAACATGAGGGACTGCCCGGCTTTCACCTCTGCGGCGAAGGAGACGGTCTGGCGGGAGACCGCGCCGGAGTCCTCATGACCGTGACGGTTGCCGACTGCGTCCCGGTGTTTCTGCTCGATCCCCGGGCGCGGGCCGCGGCACTCCTGCACGCCGGCTGGAGAGGCGCGGTGGAGGGCATTCTCGGGAAGGGCATCGAGGCGCTCTCCCGTCTGACCGGCAGTTCCGCTGCCGACTTCCTTCTGCACCTGGGTCCGGCGATCTGCGGCGACTGCTACGAAGTGGGGCCTGAGGTGCTGTCCCGATTCGGTCTTGCCGCTCGCGGCCCGGGTCCGCTCGATCTCCGCGACCGGCTGGCCGCCGATGGGGTTGACAGGGGGGTGCCGCGGGACGCGATATCGCGCTCGTCGAGCTGTACCGCGTGCGACCCCTTGAGATTGCATTCGCACCGGGCTTCGAAGGGCGCCGCAGGTCGGATGATCGCCTTCATCGGCCATCGCGCGGGATCGGTCTGACAGGTTTGCCTTCGGACCCGATGGGCACTATCTTCCGCGGCTGAGAAACACGTCCGGAGCCGGCCGTCCGGGCGTCCACGTCCGGACCTGAAGTGGGGAATCGTTCACGGCCCCACTTTTTTGTTGGGGGTACCTCAAGGTATCGGCGGGGACAGAGTTGCAGGACGAGGTGTGAACCGATGGTTGAATCGTCGAGACCGGGAGCGCTGGAGCGGGCCATCGAGCGGGTCGTCGAGCCGCTCGGCTTCGAACTGGTTTCTCTGGAGCGGGGCGGCGGTCGTCGCAGGCCGCTCCTGCGTCTGAGGGTAGACCGGAAAGACGGCGTTCCCGGCCATTCGGGCCTGACGGTGGAGGACTGCGCGGTCGTGAGCCGTGCGGTGGAGGCTCGCCTCGATGAAACGGGTGAGGCGGGGGACAGCTACATACTCGAGGTTTCGTCGCCGGGAGTCGAAAGGCCGCTGGTGAGGCCCCGGGACTACGAACGATGCATCGGGCTGGATATTCGGGTACGTGGATTCGGCCCGCTCGACCGGGGCAGGAAGCAGTTGGAGGGGAACCTCCTGCGCATCGAGGGTGAGGGAGAGAGCGGCCAGTGGATCGTCCTCCGGATCGACGGGGGCGAAGTCCGCGTTCCGCTGAAGGATGTGGCGAAGGCCCAACTGGTCTATCGGCCGGAAGACGACCTCTGAGATGGGTCGTCGGCCTGGACGAAGGTCAGGGTCAGGCGCCGGGGCAACGAGGGAGATCGGAAGAGGGAGATGAGCGACCAGATTCCAGTGGTGGAAGCGTTCCGAGTCATGGCGGCGAACAAGTCGCTGTCGGACGAGGACCTGCACGACCTGATCCGGGACGGTATCCATGCCGCTCTGGCCCGCCATTTCGGCGGCCCGGTGGAAGCGGAGATCGGGATCCAGGAGGATGGCGACATCCGGATCGTCGTGTTGAAGGAAGTCGTGGAACAGGTGGAGGACGCGGCGAGACAGGTGTCGCTCGCGGAGGCGCGATTCGACGATCCTGATTTCGAGGTCGGAGACCTGATCGAGATCCCGGTCGCGTTCGGCGATTTCGGCCGCAACGCCGTCATGGCGGCGAAACAGCGCATCATCCAGAGAGTGCGGGAAGGGGAGCGCGACAAGATCCGCCAGGAGTTCAGCGGGCTCGTAGGCGAGCTCGTGTCCGGTGAAGTACAGCAGATCGAGCGTGGAAAGATCGTGGTCATGCTGAATCGCGCACGGGAGGCCGAGGCGATCATCCCCTGGCGCGAGCAGAACCCGCGGGAGCGATTCCGCCAGGGGGAAGCGATCCGAGCGGTGCTGAAGAAGCTCGAGGAGACACCGCGGGGACCGAGACTCATTCTCTCCCGGGCCGATCCGCTGTTCGTCAAGGCGCTGTTCGGTCTGGAGGTGCCCGAGATCTATCAGTCGATCGTCGAGATCAGAGAGATCGTGCGCGAGGCCGGCGGGCGGACGAAGATCGCCGTTTCCTCGCGCGACGAGACGGTAGACCCGGTGGGCGCCTGCGTGGGGCTCAAGGGGTCCCGGGTTCAGGCCGTCGTTTCCGAGCTCGGGGGCGAGCGTATCGACATCGTTCCCTGGCACCCGGATCCCGAGATCTTCGCGCGTCGGGCGCTGGCGCCGGCACGGGTCGCGAAGGTGATTTCCGATCCCGAGCGCCACGTGATCACAGCGATCGTGGACGAAGACCAGTTGTCTCTGGCGATCGGACGCAACGGCCAGAACGTGAGGCTCGCATCGCAGTTGATCGGCTGGCAGATCGACCTCTACTCCAGCCGGGACTGGCTGGCGCGGGGTGCCGAGTCAGCCCTGTTCGGAGGTGGAGAGGAGTACGAGATTGCAGACTTCCCGCTCGCGGAGCTGGAGGGGCTGGCTCCTGCATCGCTCGCGGCCCTTCAGGCGGCGGGCATCGACAGTTTCGTCGCCGTGCTCGATATGGACAAGGAGGACTTCCTCCGGGTTCCGGGCATCGACGAATCGGAGGCCGAGCGGATCGTGGCGCTGATCGACGAGCTCACGGTCGTGGAGGAGCCGGCGGCTCCGGCCGCAGCTCCCTCGATCTTCGACATCGGGAACGAAGAGGAATCGGTTGGTGGCGAATCGGGGTCCGAGACTGCCGAGGAGACCGACGAAACGGAAGCCGCCGAGGCTACCGATGAGACCGAGGCGGCGGATACGACCGACGAGACCGAGGCGGACGAAGACTCGATTGAAGTCGCGGCCGCCGCGGAGGAGA
This sequence comes from Gemmatimonadota bacterium, assembly GCA_037382625.1. GTDB lineage: Bacteria > Gemmatimonadota > Gemmatimonadetes > Palauibacterales > Palauibacteraceae > Carthagonibacter. The sequence goes on from JARRPS010000004.1 coordinate 4,934, forward strand.
AGGGTGGAGGAACGAACGGCTGACCCGTCTGGCAAGGACGCGGAGGCGCTGAACCTCCTCGGCCTCGCCCGCAGGAGCGGGCGCGCGATCGTGGGAACGCAGGCGGTCCGCGAGGCTGCGAGATCGGGCTCTCTCCACCTGGCCCTCGTCGCGAGGGATGCCGGAGAGAACGCCCGGAACAGGGTCGTTCCGGTATTCGAGGCGACGGGGACGGCGTGGGCGGAGTGTGGCCGGGAAGGTGCGCTGGCGCGCTCCGTCGGACGAAATCGGGCGGTCGTGGTCGGAATCGCCGACCGGCGGCTCGCCGTGCGGATCGAAGAGATTCTCGCGGGATGACGGTACAGTAAGAATGTGGCAGACACGGCCCGCGCGTTCGGGACGCGCGCCGCGGAACACTCAGGAGGACGGGCGTTGGGGAACTACCGCGTATACGAAGTAGCTGAAGAGCTCGGCGTCGACTCGAAGCAGTTGATCCAGATGCTCCACCAGATGGACGTGCGGGTTCGTAGCCACATGTCCACGGTCACGGAGGTCCAGATCGCACGACTCCGCGCGCGCCTCGAGCGGGAGCGCCGGGGAGCGCCGGAGGACGCCGATAGCGCCCAGACGACCACCCGTCGTCGTCGTCGCCGTCGCGCCGCTCCGGAGGCCGTCGAGACGGAAGCGGTCGAAACCGAGGACGAGCCGGAGGTGGAGGAGCTAGGGCCCGAGCAGGTCGAGGAGCCCGGAGAAGAGGAGACCCTCGCCCCCGCGGCCCACGCGGAGGAGGAGATCGAGGTCGAGGCGGCCGAGCTCGAGACGGCGGTCGCGGTCGAGGTCGAGGAGATTTCGGCCGAGGAACCGTTCGACGATGCCGGCAGAGAACCGGACGAGGAGGTCGAGGAGAGCGCAGGGGAGGAGGTCGTCGAGGCTGAACCGGACGCCGGCGCGGAGGTAGACGTCGAACCCGCGCTCGCGGCCGACGAGGTCGAAGAGGTCGAGGCCGCTCCCGAACTGGAAGAGGCGAAACCCGCGCGGCGTCCCGTCAAGCCGAAGCCGGTACGGCGCGGCATGCCGAAGGCGGCCCCGCAGGCACCGGCGGCATCGGCCGCCCCCGGCGGGACCGTTCGGATTCAGGCCGAAGGGTACACGACCGACGGGCGACGCAAGAGCAAGCGGGACAGGAAGCGGAGCCGTCGGGTCGATCGCGACGCGGTCCAGGAGAACGTCAAGAAGACGCTCGCCACGATGGAGGGCGGCAGCTCACGACGTCGTCGGCGGGACTCGGGCCCCTCCCAGCAGGAAGTCGAGCGGGAGCAGCGGGAGCAGGAGATCGAAAGGGAGAAGACGACCGTCCGCGTCAACGAGTTTCTGACGGTCGCCGAGCTCGCGGACCTCATCGACGTTTCGGCGCAGGCCATCATCACTTCAGCCTTCAAGAACCTCGGGCTGATGGTCACGATCAATCAGCGACTGGACTTCGACCAGATCGAGCTGATCTGCGACGAGTTCGGATTCACGGCGGCCCGCGAGGAAGGATACGAAGCGGATCTGCCCGAGCTTCAGGAGGAAGCCGAAGACGAACGTGAGCTCGTCGAGCGGGCTCCGGTCGTCACGGTGATGGGCCATGTCGACCATGGAAAGACCTCCCTGCTGGACTTCATCCGGCGTACCAATGTGATCGCCGGCGAATCGGGCGGCATCACGCAGCACATCGGAGCCTACCACGTGGTGCTGGATGACGGGCGAGCGATCAGCTTCCTCGACACGCCCGGTCACGAGGCGTTCACCGCCATGCGGGCGAGGGGAGCCGAGATCACGGACCTGGTGGTCCTGGTCGTGGCGGCCGACGACGCCGTGATGCCGCAGACGATCGAGGCGATCAGCCATGCCCGGAACGCGGGCGTTCCGCTCATCGTGGCCATCAACAAGGTCGATCTGCCCGCCGCGAACGTCCAGAAGGTCAAGCAGGACCTCCTCGGACAGAATGTCGTCCTCGAGGAATTCGGGGGAGACGTGCTCGCCTCGGAGGTATCGGCCAAGACGGGACAGGGCGTCGAAGATCTCCTGGACAAGGTTCTCCTCCAGTCGGAGCTCCTGGACCTGAAGGCGAAGCCGACTGGAGACGCCCGGGGCACCGTCGTCGAGGCGGAGCTGGACAGGGGTATGGGCCCCGTCGCTACCGTTCTGGTCGAGAGTGGCGAACTCAACGTCGGCGATGACTTCATCTGCGGAATGTTCGGCGGACGCGTCCGGGCGCTCCTCGACGAACGGGGAAATCCGGTCGAGAAGGCCGGTCCCTCGATTCCCGTGCGGGTTCTCGGGATCGAGGGCGTCCCTCAGGCCGGTGACAAGCTGGTCGAGATGGACGCGGCACGCGTGCGCGAGGTAGTGCAGCGCCGCCAGCAGCTGGAGAGGGAGAAGGACATTCGCCGACGTCAGCGGGGCACGAAGCTGGAGGACATCTTCGAGGCCGTGCGCGAGGGAGGACAGGCGACTCTCAATCTCATCATCAAGGGCGACACGGATGGATCGGTCCAGGCGCTGGCCGACTCGCTCGAGAGGCTGGGAACGTCGGAGGTCGCTGTCGAGGTGATTCATCGCGGCGTCGGTGCGATCAACGAATCCGATGTACTCCTCGCCACGACGACCGCAGCCCTGATCATCGGCTTCCACGTCCGACCGGACGTCAAGGCCCGGGTGACGGCCGAGCGCGACGATGTGGAGATTCGACTGTACAGCGTGATCTACGAGGCGGTCGAGGAAGTGAAACTGGCTCTCGAAGGTCTGCTCACTCCAGACCAGAAGGAGGTCATCGTGGGCACGGCCGAGGTCCGCGAGACGTTCCGGGTCCCGAAAGTGGGCACAGTCGCTGGCTGCTTCGTCTCCGACGGAGAGATTCACCGGAATCTTCCCGTTCGGTTGCTCCGCGACTACGTGCAGATCTACAGCGGCAAGATCGGAAGCCTGAAGCGATTCAAGGACGATGTGCGCGAAGTCCGCGAGGGATACGAATGCGGTATCGGGATCGAAGGCTTCAACGACGTCAAGGTCGGTGACGTCATCGAGTGCTACCGGGTCGAGGAAGTGGCGCGCTCGCTGGCACAGAGCGCGGCAGGCAACTGACTCGATCGTGGCCGCCGTCTATGCTCACGCCCGTTGGGTCCTTCGGATCCCCGAGTGCAGGTCATTGAAGACGAAGCGGTCCATCGTGCGTGGGCTTCGCGACAGGATACGGGCGCGATACCACGTGTCGGCGGCCGAAACGGACTTCGCCGATGAACATGGGCGGGCGGAGTTGAGCGTCGCTCTCGTGACATCCGATGCGACTCTGGCGGACTCGATACTCGAGCGACTCGACGCACTCGTTTCTTCGGATCCCCGAATCTTCGTCGTCGAGCGGGAGAGGCGATATGTCCCTTAGGCGCGTCCAGCGGCTCAACCAGCTTCTCCGGGAAGAGCTGGCGACGCTTCTTCGCACGGAGAGCAAGGACCCCCGCGTCCGAACCGTGACGATCACCGACGTGGAGACGACCTCGGACCTCGCCCAGGCCGAGGTGTTCGTCCGGACGCTCGGGGGCGAGATGCCGGTAGAGGAGGCGATTCAGGGACTCGAGAGCGCCGAGGGGTTCCTGAGGCGGGAACTCGGGCGGCGACTTCGCCTCAGACGCATCCCGGAGTTGAGCTTTACGGCCGACACCACGCTGGAGCACGCGACACGAATCGAGAGCCTGCTCGACGAGGCACTCGGACGGGAGCGGGACGACGGCGGAAATGAAGGCGACTGACGAGGCCCAGCCCGGCGTGCTCCTCGTCGACAAACCGGAGGGACCCACCTCCCACGACGTGGTCGCCATGGCCCGCCGCGCGCTGGCGATCCGCAGGGTCGGTCACACAGGCACTCTCGATCCGTTCGCTTCCGGACTTCTCCTGCTCTGCGTGGGGCGAGCCACCCGTCTCGTCGAGTACTTTCACCCGCTTCCCAAGTGCTACGAGGCCTCTCTCGTCCTCGGGAGCGAGACGGCGACCGACGATCACACCGGTGAAGAGAGAATGCGCTCGGATTCCTGGAAGTCACTCGACCGGGCCGCAGTGATCCAAGCCACATCCGCCTTCGAAGGACCGCAGTCGCAGGTGCCGCCCGTGTACTCCGCACGCAAGATCGGCGGTCGACGCGCACATCGCCTGGCGCGAGAGGGGAGAGAGTTCGAGGTGGCGCCGAGCGAGATCACCATTCATTCGATCGACATCACGCGTTGGGAGCCTCCGCAACTCCATCTCGTCGTTCGGGTGTCGACGGGAACCTACGTGCGTGCGCTGGCCCGGGACCTCGGACGCGCCCTCGGCTGCGGAGCCCATCTTTCGGCGCTGCGGCGAACGTCGATCGGTCCCTTCGCGGTCGGGAGTGCGAGACGGGTGGAGGAACTCGAGACGGCTGCGGAGAGCGGGGAAGACGATCCGCCTCTTCTGACGCCGCTCGAAGCCCTCGACTGGCTTCCGCGTCGAGAGCTTTCAGGTAGCGAGGTTGTCGAGATCGCTCACGGGCGACCGGTGGACGCGGTCGCGATCGCCGAACCACGCATATCCGGGTTCGTCTCGATCGACCCGGGTGGCGGGCCGGTGCTGCTGGTATACGGTGGGGAGCTGGCGGCCATCGCGAAACGTGACGGGTCACTGCTTCGCCCGGTGAAGGTGCTCCGTGCGGCTTGATTCCGAACAGGGCACCGGTCTTCCGCCCGATGTCGAGGGCACGGTCGTCACCGTGGGGACCTTTGACGGAGTTCACCTCGGTCATGCCGCCGTCCTCGACGAGATCGGGGAGCGGGCACGCCGGCGCGGACTTCACAGCGTGCTAGTGACTTTCGACCGACATCCGCTGACGGTGGTGCGGCCCGGTCTCGCGCCCTCCCTGCTCACCACACCCGACGAAAAGAAGGAAATACTGGCCCAGAGGGGGCCCGACTACGTCGCCTTCCTGCCCTTTACGCGGCGTCTGTCACGCCTCTCTCCCGAGGCCTTCGTACGCCGGGTCCTGGTCGACCGATTTCGGGTCCGGGAGCTGGTGATCGGTTACGATCACGGATTCGGACGTTCCCGGTCGGGGGACATCGGACTCCTTGCGCGGTTGGGCCGGAAGCTCGACTTCGAGGTGGATGTGGTGGACGCGGTGCAGGCCGACGGGCGCCCGGTTTCCTCGACGGCCATTCGCAATCTGCTGGGCGAAGGAAGTGTGGAGGCGGCCTCTCGCATGCTCGGACGACCGTATTCCTTTCGGGGACCGGTGGTCCACGGACTCGGTCGGGGACACGACCTGGGATTTCCCACGGCCAACATCTCCGCCCCGGGAGGTAACAAGCTCCTGCCCCGTGAGGGGATCTACGCGGTGCGTGCCTCGCTTCGGAACGAAATCCGCGACGGGCTCCTGCACCTGGGTCCGCGTCCTACCTTCGCGGGGTCACCTCCCTCCATCGAACTGTACATTCTGGACTTCGATCGGTTGATCTACGGAGAGACCGTGCGGGTCGACTTCCTGCGGAGACTTCGCGACGTGCGGCCGTTCGATTCGGCCGAAGCCCTCATCGAGCAGATGCGGCTCGATGAGCGGAGTGCGCGAGACTGGTTTGCGGCGCAGCGAGCGGGCACGGACTGAATGGTGCACGGCTTTACTTCGGGCCGATGCGACCGTAACTTTATTAGCTTGTACGGAGTGCGAAAACCAAGGACGCGAGCCGGGGCCGAGAGGGTCGTCCGGCATGTAAGGACGGAGCACCGATGACGCTGGGTACGGAAGAGAAGCAGGAGATCGTCTCGAAGTTCGGCGGTCACGAGAACGACTGCGGCTCGGCGGCCGTGCAGGTGGCACAGCTGACGAAGCGAATCGAGCACCTCACCGAACATTTCCGCACGCACCCGAAGGACCACCATGGTCGCCGCGGCCTGTTGAAGATGGTCGGTCGCCGGCGTCGTCTGCTGGAGTACATGAAGCGGACGGACTTCGAGCAGTACCGGACGGTCATTCGCGAGTTGGGCCTGCGCCGCTAGTCGGCGTGCGGCATCCCGGGACGCGGCGGACGGCGGAGCGCGATGGCGTTTCCGCCGACCGCCGCCTCTCTTTTTAAGGATGCCGGGATTCCCGCTCGCGTGCAATCCTGCCGCGCCGAAAAATCGAACGGGCGCGGCGCACACGTTGGAAAGAAGAGAAGCGAGGCACGCAGTAAGATGGCACATCGAATTGAAAAAGACTTCTACGGACGCCGGCTGGTAATCGAAACGGGTCGCATGGCCCGACAGGCAGACGGATCAGTTTTCGTCCAGTATGGAGAAACGGCGGTGCTCGTCACCGCGGTGGCGGAGCGAAAGCGCACCCACTTGCCGTTTTTCCCCCTGACCGTCGAATACCGGCCGAAGAGCTACGCCGCCGGCAAGTTCCCGGGCGGTTTCATCAAGCGCGCGGGTCGGCCGGCCGACAAGGACATCATCTCGGCGAGACAGATCGACCGCCCGCTTCGGCCGCTCTTTCCCGATGGGTACCAGAACGAAACGCAGATCGCGTGCTTCGTGGTATCCGCGGACCAGGAGAACGACGCCGACGTGCTCGGGATGCTCGGCGCTTCGGCGGCCTTGAGCATTTCGCCGATCCCCTGGAATGGCCCGATCGCGGGCGTCCGGGTCGGCCGCGTAGAAGGCGAGTGGGTGATCAACCCGACCTTCGAGCAACTCGACTTCTCCGACATCGACGTCGTCGTGGCCGGGACGCGGAGCTCGATCGTGATGGTCGAGGGCGCTTCCGTCGAGGTCTCGGAGGCCGACATGCTGGAAGCTCTCGAGCAGGGCCATGCGGCCGTGAGGGAGCTGATCGAGATCCAGGACGAGCTGATCGAGCTCTGCGGCGGCCCGCCGCAGAAGTTCGAGTACGATACACCGGAGATCCCGGCCGGTCTTCTGGAAGAGGTGAAGTCCCGTGCGGACAGCAGGATACAGGAAGCACTGTCGCTGCCGGTCAAGGACGAGCGGAATCAGGCGCTGTCGGCGCTTCGAGAGTCGGTGATCGCCGATCTCAAGGAGCACCCCGAGCACGCCGAGCATATCGACTTCGCGATCGACATCCTGCGCAAGCTCGAGAAGCAGACGATGCGCAATCAGATCCTCGATCGCGGCGAGCGCGTGGACGGTCGTGGACTCGACGAGATCCGACCGATCTCCTGCGACGTGGGAATTCTCCCCCGCACGCATGGCTCGGCGCTTTTCACTCGCGGGCAGACGCAGGCCCTCTGCGTGACGACGCTGGGCACGGTCCAGGACGAGCAGCGAATCGACTCGATCGACGTGCGCGAGGAGACGTCGAAGTCATTCATGTTGCACTACAATTTCCCGCCGTTTTCGGTCGGTGAGGTCCGTCCGTTCCGGGGCCCGGGTCGGCGCGAGATCGGGCATGGTATGCTGGCAGAGCGCGCTCTTCAGTCGCTTCTGCCCCCGTACGAGGAATTCCCGTACACGATCCGTATCGTCTCGGACATCCTCGAGTCCAACGGATCCAGCTCGATGGCCACCGTCTGTGGCGGGTCGCTCGGGATGATGGATGCGGGCGTGCCCTTGAGAGCCCCGTGCGCCGGTGTGGCCATGGGCTTGATCATGGAGGGCGACAGGGTCGCGGTCCTGACCGACATTCTCGGGATCGAAGACGCGCTGGGCGACATGGACTTCAAGATCGCCGGCACGCGGCAGGGGATTACCGCGATCCAGATGGATATCAAGGTCGAGGGGCTGTCGATCTCGACCATGCGCGAAGCGCTCGAGAAGGCGCTGACCGGTCGACTCCACATTCTCGATGTCATGGGACAGACCCTGGAGAATCCGCGCACGGAGATGTCGCCCTATGCTCCGCGAATCATCACGATCCAGATCAACTCCGAGAAGATCGGTGAAGTCATCGGTCCGAAGGGAAAGACGATCCGAATGATCCAGGACGAAACTGGCGCCCAGGTCAACATCGAGGACAGTGGTGTCGTCACGATCTCGTCGGTGTCCGGCGAGGGTGGCGAGCGGGCCCGAGAGATGATCGAGGGGATCGCTGCCGACCCGGAGATCGGCCGGATTTACGAAGGCGTGGTCAAGAACACGACGACATTCGGCGCCTTCGTGGAAATTCTCCCCGGCGTCGAGGGGCTCTGCCACATTTCGGAGCTCGAGGAAGGTCGGACGGAGAGAACGGAGGACGTGGTGAATCCCGGCGATGTGGTTCGCGTCAAGCTTCTCGCCGTGGACGAGCGGGGCCGCATGAAGCTTTCCCGTCGGGCGGCGATGGCCCAGCCGTGATCCGTTCGGGTACGTCGGTGGACCGGAGGGCCTCCGTGCCCTCCGGCACTGCGCGATGAGCAGACGGCCGGTGCAGGGTGGAGGTGACTCCGTCCGCCCGGCCGTTTCCGCTCCCGCGCCTTCCGAAGCCGCGCCTTCGGTGCCAAGCTCCCCGGTGACCCGTCAGCTGGCCGATGGGGTGCACGAGACGATCCTTCCGTCGGGCACGCGAATCCTCTCCGAGCGCATGGACTCGGTGCGCTCCGCCGCCGTCGGATACTGGTTCCGGTGTGGATCGGCGCATGAACCGACGGCACTCGCCGGAATCACACACCTGCTCGAACACATGGTGTTCAAGGGCACGGAGCGTCGCTCGGCTCGTCAACTGGCGCTGGAGATCGAGGGACTCGGCGGATCTCTCGACGCCTACACCTCGCACGAGCATACCTCCTTCCTGGCTCGGGTGCCGGATGGAGGCCTCGAGACCGCGGTCGACGTACTGTCCGACCTCTGCTTTCACCCCAGACTGGGCGCGAACGACCTGGAGCTCGAGCGGGAGGTCGTGCTCGAGGAGGTGGCCCGGGTCGAGGACACGCCCGACGACCTGGTTTTCGAGCTGCACGGAGCCTTCCTCTTCGACGGGCACCCGTACGGAGATCCGATTCTGGGGCGACCCGAGACGGTCGCGCAGATCCGGCGAGACGACCTGGTCCGGCAGCATGAGATCGGGTTTCGACCGTCGCAGCTCGTGGTGGCCGGCGCCGGGCGACTGGACCACGATCGACTCGTCCAGCTCGTCGAGGAACGTCTGCCAGACGCCGAGACGACGGTGACGCCCGACCTGGCTCCCCCCCTGTCCTGGGGAACAGGTCATCGGACCGAGAAACGACCGGGAGGCAGCCAGGCACATCTCGTGGCCGGCGCGCCGGGTGTCGCCTGGGGAGATCCGCTCCGCGATGCGACGATCGTCGTCGGAACCGCGCTCGGGGGAGGGATGACTTCTCGGCTCTTTCAGCGGATTCGGGAGGAGCTCGGCCTCGCGTACGCCGTGTTCTCCTGGCAGAGCTTCTATCGACGCGGAGGCGCGCTGGGAGCCTATTTCGGCACACGGGCGGAGAGCCTCGGTCGAGCTCGAGAGGCACTGCTGGAGGAGCTGGCGCGCCTGGCCGATGATGGGCTGGAGCCGGATGAGGACGCCGAGACGCGGACGCAGCTTCGCGGACAGCTTCTCCTGGCGCTGGAATCGCCGACCTCGCGCATGCACCGACTGGCGTCGACGGCCCTCAGCGACGAGCCCTATCGCCCCCTGGACGAGATATCCCGGCGCATCGATGCGCTCACCCGGGAGCAGATCGCAGAGGCCTGCCGCCTTCTTCGACCGGAGACTCTGGCGGTGCTGGAACTCGTACCCGCATAATGCCGGACGATCGGTCCCAAACGGACCGGGCGGCTCGCCGAACACGCAGATATCAAAGGAGTCATTCCCATGATCGTCGGGGTCCCGAAGGAGATTAAAGCGAACGAGAACCGAATCGCCCTCGTTCCTGCCGGCGCGGAGGCGCTGATCAGTGCCGGGCACGATGTCGTGGTCGAGAAGGGGGGAGGCGAGGGGAGTGGTTTTCCGGACTCGGCTTACGAGCAGGTCGGAGCGCAAATCGAGCCGGATGTGGAGGCGCTCTGGAAACGGGCCGACATGATCATGAAGGTCAAGGAGCCGATCGCGGTCGAGTATCCGCGCATGCGGCCCGAGCAGGTACTCTTCACCTACTTCCATTTCGCTGCCGACCAGACACTGACGCAGGCGACCCTCGACAGCGGGATCGTCGCGATCGCGTACGAGACGGTGCAACTGCCGAACGGCGAGCTGCCCCTGCTCACGCCCATGTCCGAGGTGGCAGGTCGAATGGCCGTCCAGGAAGGGGCGAAGTACCTCGAGAAGACGCACGGGGGCCTCGGCCTGCTGCTCGGCGGCGTGCCGGGGGTGCTTCCGGCCGAGGTCGTGATCCTCGGTGGCGGTGTCGTGGGCACGAATGCGGCGAAGATCGCGGCCGGGTTCGGAGCTCATGTCACGATCCTGGACGTCGACCTCAATCGTCTTCGATATCTGTCGGATGTCATGCCGGCCAACGTGGACACCTATTTCTCGAACCGCCACAACATCCTCGAGCAGATCGCCCGGGCCGACATTCTGGTCGGCGCGGTTCTGCTGCCCGGCGCCAAGGCACCGAGTCTGGTGAAGCGAGAGGATCTCGCGCTCATGAAGGATGGATCGGTGATCGTGGATGTCGCCGTAGACCAGGGTGGCTGCATCGAGACCGTGAAGCCCACGACCCACGAAGATCCGATCTACGTGGTGGACGGAGTGGTGCACTACTGCGTCGCCAACATGCCGGGCGCGGTGCCACGCACCTCCACGCTCGCATTGACGAATGCTACGTTCCCCTACGCGATGGCCCTCGCCAACAAAGGCTGGAAGCGGGCCTGCGAGGAGGATGCCACGCTCGCCCTCGGCGTCAACGCGGTCGGGGGAAAGCTGACGTACGCCGCCGTCGCCGAGGCCTTCGGATTCGACAGCGTGCCGCTCGCGGACATGATGTGAAGCCGGGAAAGGCGGGATCTTCGGGTCCCGCCTTTCCCCGATTTTCGACGGACTCTAGATTCCCGGTCCTTCTGGCGCGGAGTTTGCCCGTCTGGAAGACGATCGGCGACGTGATGTGCGGGGGCATCGCGTTGCACAGTCCCGTCGCGTTCGCCTCCCCGGCACCAGAACACGGACCACCGAATGTGGAAACGGTTTCTTTCCGGCAACATCCTGCCCCTGAACGATGTCGGGGTTGATCTGGGCACGGCCAATACGCTCGTGTACGTGCAGGGTGAGGGAATCGTCCTGAACGAGCCGTCGGTCGTCGCAGTCAACAAGGGATCCGGGCAGATCGAGGGAATCGGACTCGAGGCGAAACGCATGCTGGGCCGCACGCCACATGGCGTGGAAGCGGTTCGCCCATTGAAGGACGGCGTCATCGCCGACGTGGACGTGACGGAAATCATGCTGCGTTACTTCCTCAAGTCGGTAACGGCGAATCGGTTCTTCAAGGTTCGTCCCCGCGTGGTCGTGGGTGTCCCCTCTGGAATCACCGAGCTCGAGCGCCGGGCGGTCCGTTCCAGCGCTCATGCGGCGGGCGCGAAGGAAGTCTACATGGTCTCGGAGCCGATGGCGGCGGCGATCGGAGTCGGTCTTCCGGTCGAGACGCCGACCGGCAACATGGTGATCGACGTGGGGGGCGGTACCACGGAGATCGCGGTGATCGCGCTTTCCGGGCTCGTGGCTGAAACGTCGATACGCGTCGGCGGCGATGAGCTGGACGAAGCGATCGTCTCCTTCCTCCGGAAGAATTACAACCTGCTGATCGGGGAGCCGACCGCCGAAGCCATCAAGATTCAGATCGGCTCGGCCTATCCGACCGACGAAGAACGCGAGATGAGTGTCAAGGGCCGCGACCTCGTGTCCGGAATCCCGAAGACCGTCCGCGTCAATTCCGCCGAGATCCGGGAGTGCATGCTGGAACCGATCCAGCAGATCGTGGGCGCCGTCCGGCGTGCACTCGAGATCACTCCTCCCGAGCTCGCTGCAGACATCGTCGACCGGGGGATAGTCATGACGGGGGGAGGATCGTTGATCCGCGGACTGGATCTGCTCCTCCAGGAAGAAACCGGACTGCCGATCCACGTGGACGAGGAGCCGCTGACCTGCGTGGTTCGCGGCTGCGGAAGGATCCTCGACGACCTGGGCCGCTTCCGGAACGTGCTCGCGACCTGACGGCGGGGCGTTGCGCTATCTCACCGTCGGCCGTCCGGAGAGCCAGCGCCGCGACCTGCTGATCGCAGTCGGCCTTGCCGTTCTCGCCCTTTTCATCGCCGGTATGAGTCCGGATTCCCGGCTGGCGGTCACACGGGTCGTCCGCTCTACCGTGCTGGCTCCCTTTCTGGGAGCGCACCGTCTATTCGCGCGAAGTGCGGAGCTCTCCGAGATCGTAGCCGACCTGGAGTTGGAGCGGGATCAGCTCGCGGTCCAGTTGCTGCAGTCCGCGAACTTGAAACTGGAAAACCGCCAGTTGCGGATCATTGCCGGGTTGCCGGATCGGCGCGTCGGCGACTTCGCGGTTGGAGAGGTGACGGCGGGCGCGCCCGAGACCGGGGTCTCGCATACCTTTCTGTTCCGAACGCGAGACGGCAGCGAACCGCTGACCCCGGCGGGCATCTCGACGCCGCAGGGTCTGCTCGGCGTGCTGCGGACCACCGATGGCGGCAGTGGTCTCGGCGAATTCTGGACCCATCCCGACTTCCGGGTCGGGGTACGGACCCCGGATGGCTCGGCGACCGGAATCCTCCGTGCGTACCCGGCGGAAGGCGGTGAAACGATGATGTTGCTGGACGGAATTCCGTTTCAGACCAACCTCGCGGCGGGTACCCTGCTCGAGACTTCGGGCGAGGGGGGCGTACACCCGCCGGGCGTGCCGGTCGGCCGCGTCGTCCGCGAAGAGGACTTCCGATCGGGCTGGTCGCATTCGTACCTCGTGGCTCCGCTCGTCAGGCCCGGTCAGGCCAGTATCGGGCTGGTGTGGCACGTACGGTCCCTGCTGGAAGCAGATCCGGGAACGGTCGGGATCGATCCGGCCGGGGCCTCGCAGGAAGATGCCTCCGGTCTACCCGCCGGCCCCGATTCGGGCGATTGAGCGAGCCGATGGACGTCGAACGCTCAGCGTGGGCATGGAGCCTGGCAGGAATCGTCGCACTCCTGGTGCTGCACTTCCTCTTCCGGCCTCTCCTGGTCCGACTTCCGGTCGCTCCCAACCTGCTCGTCGGCGCCCTCCTTCTCGCCACTCTCCGGCTCCGGTCGGGACACGCGGCGGTTCTCGGATTCGGCCTCGGGATCCTCGAGGCATCGATGGCACTGGAGGGAATCGGGAGCTACGCATTCGCGCTCACCCTGGTCGGATACGCCGGAGCCCGGTCACGGGATCTCCTCTTCGCCGATGCCCGCTTCTACGTGTTCACTTACCTGCTCGTGGGAACCTGGCTGACGGAGATCGTTCTTCTGCTTCTCGGAACCTCTCCGCCGGGTCCCGTGCGCCTGATCGCGGGAAGCGGTGCGGATGCACTCCTGACGGCCGCCGTCTGCGGCGGCGTCGAGGCCCTGACCTCGTGGATCTCGGCGCGCCAGGTGTGAGCGCATCATGACGGGATCGCGGCAGAGCGGCGAGGTCCGACCCGGCGGGGTCCGAAGCCAGTCCGATGTGGATCGGATGCGATCGCGCCGGGCCCGGTTGGCGCTCGGCGTGCTGTTCGCCGCTCTCGGATTGCTCACCGTCGCATTCTTCCGCCTGCAGGTCGTGGGACAGGAGGAGTACACACTCCAGTCGACGCAGAATCGCCTGAGGGCGATTCCGTTGCCCCCTCCTCGCGGTTCGATCTACGATCGACGGGGCCGCCTGCTGGCAGAGAACGTGCCCGGCTACTCTCTGGCCTTGCTGCCGGGGTCGCCGGACTCGGCCCGGGCGACTCTGAAACGGCTGGCCCCCTGGCTGGGTCTGGATGCCGGAAGAATCGACGAGTTGCACGAACGGTTCCGTCAGAGTCCGGGCACGGCACTCGTGGTCGCGGAAGACCTGGAGCCGGCCGTGGTCGCTGCGATCGAGGAGCGGAGGCCGCAGTTCCGCATGGTCCTCATCGACACGCATCCGAGCCGGCGCTACCCGCCCGGATCTTCGATCGGCCACGTCATCGGGTACGTCAGTGAGATCAGTGAGTCGGAACTGGAGATTCCGGCTTTCGAGTCCTACGAGGCGGGGCGGATCATCGGCAAGAAGGGAATCGAAAGACAATACGAGCTGGAGCTCGGCGGGGAACCCGGCGTCCGATTCGTCGAGGTGGACGCCCGCGGGTCGATCGTCGGTGAATTCGGACCTCGTCCCTCGATTCCGGCGACCCCCGGTGCTGACCTGACGCTGGGACTCGATCTGGAGCTTCATGAGCTGGTCGACTCGATCTTTCCCGACACGATGAAGGGCGGAATCGTCGCTCTGGATCCGAGGTCCGGCGAAGTCCTTCTCCTGTACAGCTTTCCGACCTTCGATCCGAACCAGTTCGTCGGAGGCATCTCATCGGCGAACTGGTCGGCGCTTCGTGACGACCCGGCGCAGCCGCTCCTGAATCGGGCGCTGAGCGCCCTGTATCCCCCCGGGTCGACTTGGAAGCCGATCGTCGCCAGCCTCGCGATGCGCGATGGCATCGCCGGCATCGACGATTACATGCCGAACGGTTGCAGGGGCGTTCTCCGATACGGAAATCGATATTTCCGGTGCTGGAAGCGGTCGGGACACCGAGCCCTGGACTTGTCCAGCGCGATCAAGGAGAGCTGCAACGTCTACTTCTATCAGCTCGGTCAGCGTATCGGCCTGGATCGGCTGTTGGCCGGAGTCGATGGCCTGGGCTTCAACGGCAGGACCGGAATCGACCTGCCCGGCGAGGTCGGCGGGCGATTTCCGCCGTCGCGCGATTGGTACGACGAGAGATTCGGTCCGCGGGGATGGACCGAGTCGGTCACGCTGAACCTCTCCATCGGGCAGGGCGAGACGGAGCAGTCTCTTCTGCGCATGGCTCAGTTCTATTCCGCGCTCGCCATGGGCCAGCCGCCCGTGATTCCGCACCTGCGACGCTCCGAGGTGCTCGAGGCTCGCCGGGTCGACTGGAGCACGGATCTTCCGGAGCCGCAGCGCGAGCAGCTCGTGCATGCGCTGTCGCGCGTCGTCAATGAGCCGGGCGGGACCGCGTATCGATTCCGGCTCTCCGAATGGGAGCTGGTCGGCAAGACGGGAACGGCGCAGAACCCGCACGGTGAGCCTCACTCCTGGTTCGTCGGCTTCGCTCCGGCCGACGATCCGCGCATCGTGGTGGCCGCGATCGTCGAGAACGGGCACCCGGACAACACGACCTCTCTCGCCGTCCCACTGGCCTCGCGGGTGGTCCATCGTTTTCTGACCGACGAAGGGGTGCCCGCCTCACCGCCGGCAGCAGTGGCGAGCTCGCCGTGAACGTCCGGAGGGAGGGAGTTGCCGCGCGACTCGGGGATCCGCTGTTCGTGGCCGCGGCGGTGACGCTGGCGCTCTTCGGGATCGCGATGATCTACTCGGCCGGTCTAACCGAGATTCCGACCCCGGTGGCTCACGCGTGGAAACGACAGGCCGTGTGGCTCGCGATCTCGTTGATCGCATTCGCCGTTGCTTCCCGGGTACCGCTGCGTTGGCTGGAGTGGGCGACACCGTGGATTTACGGACTCTCGATTCTATTTCTCTTCGCCGTCCTCGTCGTCGGGTCCGGGCCCGGCACACGAAGCTGGATCAAGTTCGCCGGTTTTTCCTTTCAGCCGGCAGAACTGGCGAAACTGGCCACCATACTCATGCTGGCGCGGTCGCTGGGAGGACGCGAGGAGCCGGAGACCCGGTTGCTCGGTCTCTGGCGACCGATGCTCATCGCCTTCGCGCCTTTCGTCCTCGTGCTGGCCCAGCCGGACCTCGGTAGCGCGGTGACGTTCGGCGTGATCCTGATCTGCGCGCTCTTCTGGGCGGGCGTACCTCTCTTCACGATCTTCATGCTGGTGAGCCCGGGCGTGAGTCTGTTGCTGGGCTGGTCGGCCACGATCTGGGGCGTCTGGTTCGTCTTCGTCATTCTGCTCCTCTATCTGCGCCGCCCCTGGATGCTGGAGGCCGTGGCCGTCGGTGTAGGCAACCTCGCGGCCGGTGCGTTGGCCGCCCTATCGTGGCCACGGCCGACGGTGAGCTGGTGCTGGTCTTCGCCGCCGATCGTTACCTGTCGAGGTTCTGGGTGGTGGAGGCCGACGAGCTGATGGGCGGCAACGAAGCATCCTTACCTTCGCGCTGTTCGGCGCCTGGTTCACGCACCTGGTCATCAATGTCGGAATGACCGTCGGGCTCATGCCGGTCACGGGTCTTCCTCTTCCTTTCATCAGCTATGGCGGGACCTTTCTTCTGATGACATTCGTCGGTGTCGCGCTGATCTCGCGAACCGCGCTCGAACCGTAAGCCCGTACCCGCCGCTCGCCGACTCTCGGATCGAGCAGGATCGCTGATGGTGGGAAGTCTGCCTATATTCGGTGACCAATACCCGTTCCTGGAGAGCGCATGGCCTGGTTCCGAAAAGAGAAACAGAAGCTCGTTTCGCAGAAGCGGGAGATCGCCGCCGACGTCTGGGAGAAGTGCGACGGATGCGGTGAGATCCTCTTCGTCCGGCGGCTCGCCGAGAACCTCCGCGTCTGTCCGGAATGCGGTCACCATTTCCGAATGGCGGCAGAGGACTACGTCGGATTGCTGTTGGACGAGGGGTTCGAGGAAGAGTTCGACGCCGGGCTGCGCTCGGCCGATCCACTCGGTTTCGTCGATTCCAAGCCCTACGTGCGACGGGTCGAGCAGGCGGAGGCCAAGGTCGGCACTCGTGATGCGGTGCTCACCGGCTCCGGGCGCCTCGAGGGCCGCGCGGTCTGCCTGGCGGTCATGGACTTCAAGTTCATCGGCGGCAGCATGGGCTCGGTGGTCGGAGAGAAGATCACGCGGATGATCGAGCGGGCGGTGGATCGCGAAGCGCCGGTGCTGATCGTCTCGGCTTCCGGCGGGGCACGTATGCAGGAAGGGATCTTCTCGTTGATGCAGCTGGCGAAGACGTCGGCGGCCCTGCAGCGCCTCTCGGAACAGGGCCTGGCGTTCGTGAGCATTCTTACCCACCCGACGACCGGCGGCGTGACCGCGAGCTATGCGATGCTCGGAGATGTGAATCTCGCCGAACCCGGGGCCCTGATCGGCTTCGCTGGACCGAGAGTGATCAAGGAGACGATTCGCCAGGATCTCCCCGACGGCTTTCAGACGTCGGAGTTTCTTCTCGAGCACGGGATGATCGATACGATCGTGCCCCGTTCGGAGTTGAAGGGAACGATCGCGACGCTGCTCGGACATATGTGTTGACCGGAATGCGGGACGAGCCGAGTGCCTTCGACTCGCTGCTGCACCGGAGTCCTTCCACCCGGATCGTCTGGGGCCTCGATCGGATCGCTCTCCTTCTCGATGCCGTCGGTTCTCCCCAGAACGCATTCCGTTCGATCCTTATCGGCGGCACGAACGGGAAGGGATCTGTCGCGGCGATCTGCGAGGCCGTGCTGCGTGCCCACGAAACGTGCACCGGGCTGTATACCTCGCCCCACCTGATCGATCCCTCTGAACGGATGAAGGTCGACGGGGACTCGCTCGACGAGGAGTTCATCGAGGGATGCGCCCGGGAGGTACTTCCCGCCGCGGAGAGCGCCGATGCGACCTTTTTCGAGTCGCTGACCGCACTCGCCTTTCTCGCGTTCGCCCGGGCGGGCGTCGAAACGGCCGTCGTCGAGGTGGGTCTGGGGGGCCTATTCGACGCCACGAACGTGCTTCAGGCGGATGCGTGCGTTATCACCGGGGTCGCGATGGACCACTCGGACTGGCTGGGTGAGACGCTCGCGGCGATCGCCGCAGAGAAGGCGGGGATCATCAAGCCGGCAACGCCACTCGTCACCGGTGAGCTGGTTCCGGAAGCCGAGGTCGAGATCGCCTCGCGGGCGATCGAGCTGGATGCTCCTCGCATCCTCTTCGGTCGAGACTTCGACGTCGCCGATGTCCGCACCGGGCGGGCGGGAACCCGATTCGTCTTCAGGGTCGACCGTTCCGGACCGCACTCGGACCGCTGTCCTGTGGAACTGGATGGCGAGGAGTTCGCTCTGCCGCTTCCCGGCGAGCACCAGGCGCGCAACGCCTCGCTGGCCATCTCTGCCGTATCGGCGGCCGGCCACGCTCTTCGCGACGGCCCGACCCGGTCGGCGCTGCGGGCGATGCACTGGCCGGGGCGTCTGCAGGTGCTCGGCGCCGGTCACGCCACGGTCGTGCTCGATGTGGCGCACAATCCGGCGGGGATCGAGAGCCTCATACGGGCCCTCGACCCGCTTGCGCTGCCGGCTCCGATCGTCGGCCTGATCGGCATCCTGGGTGACAAGCCGTGGCGGGAGATGCTGGAGCCGCTGGTAAGGAGGCTCGATACGTCGGTGCTCACGGTTCCGTCGTCCGCCCCGCCGTCCCGGGCGTGGGATCCGGAGCAGGCACGGAAGGTCCTCGCCGGTGGGGCGGTGGAGGTCGTAGCCGGGTTCAACGAAGCCCTCGACCGGGCGCTGGAACTCGCCGGGTCGGGCACGGTACTCGTGACCGGATCCAATCACACCGTAGGCGACGCTTTGCGGCGCCTTCAGACACGAACCTGACCAGGACGAATCGATGCCATACAATCCGGAAGTCGTCAAGCCGATGCGGGAAGAGCTGGTACGGATCGGTGCGCGAGAGCTGCTCTCGGCCGCGGAGGTCGATGCCGCGATGGAGGAAGCGGGAACCGCCCTGCTCGTCGTGAATTCAGTCTGCGGCTGCGCCGCGGGAAATGCTCGTCCGGCCGTCGCGATGGCTCTCGGGAACGCGACTGTTCCTGATCGAGTTCTCACGGTGTTCGCGGGGCAGGACCTCGAGGCCACCGAGCGAGCTCGCGAGCACATGACGGGATACCGTCCCTCGAGCCCGTCGATCGCCCTCTTCAAGGATGGAGAACACGTCTTCATGCTCGAGCGGCACCAGATCGAGGGAAGGGACGCGACCGAGATCGCCGAGGACCTGCGGAAAGCCTACGACCGGTACTGCGCCGCCGGCGTCTGACTCTGCCCCGGCGGGAGAGGGGCGCCACGGGAGTGGCGACTTTCCCCCGATCTCTACTTTCTATTGCCCGTCGGCTTCGGCCTCCCATAGCTTTCGACGCCTATGGATCTATCGAGCCTGCCAGGATTCCGTGATTTCTACCCCGAGCAGCTGGCGCTCAGGAATCATCTGTTCACCATCTGGCGCGAAGTCGCCGGACGGTACGGATTCGTGGAGTACGATGGTCCGCCGCTCGAGCCGCTGGAGCTGTACGTCCGGAAATCCGGGGAAGAGATCGTCGGGCAGCTGTACCGTTTCACCGACCAGGGGGGGCGGGAGGTGGCACTCCGGCCGGAGATGACACCATCTTTCGCCCGCATGGTGGGGGCTCGGGCCGGTGGACTCCCCAAACCGATCCGCTGGTATTCCATCCCCCAGCTGTTCCGTTACGAACGTCCGCAAAAGGGGCGTCTTCGAGAGCACTTCCAGCTCAACCTCGACATCGTAGGAGAGGCCGGCGAGCTGGCTGATGCGGAGATCATCTCTGCCGCCATCGACATGCTGCGGGCTTTCGGGCTGTCGAGTGATGACTTCGTGGCCAGGATCTCGGATCGGGAGTTGATCAGCGGGCTCCTCTCAGAACATGGTGTCGCGCCGCAGGCGATGGGGGCAGCGTTCGCCGCCCTGGACAAGCTCGACAGGGAGAGCCCCGAATGGGTGTGCGAGCGACTTCAGGAGGCCGGTGTGTCGGAGAGCGACGCCCGGGAGCTTCTCCGCATCCCCGAGCTCGACCTGCCGGCTCTGCTGGACCGCGCCGGAGAAGAGGCCGGAACGATCGAGGCCGGAGAGCGCCTGCGCAGGGTGTTCGAGCATCTCGAGGCCTTCGGACTCGGAACCTATGTACGCTTCGATCCCGGCCTCGTCAGAGGCCTGGCCTACTACACGGGCACGGTGTTCGAACTGTGGGACCGGCGAGGCGAGTTCCGGGCGATCTGCGGGGGAGGACGATACGATGGGCTGCTCGCCGCGGTGGGAGGACCGGATCTCCCGGCGCTCGGGTTCGGAATGGGCGACGTCGTGCTCACCGAGCTGCTGAAGGCCCGCGATCTGCTGCCGGAGAGTGCAGCGGCGATCCAGGACTATGTGATCTGCGTGACCGACGAGCAGAGACCCACCGCCCTCGGGATCATTCATGCGCTCCGGGACCGCGGACGAAGGGTAGCCTACGATTTCGCCGGACGTAGCGTCGGTCGCCAGTTCAAGGCGGCCAACCAGGCGGGTGCAGAACGGACGATCGTGCTCGGTCCCGATGAGCTTTCCCGCGGCGAAGCGGTGGTGCGCGAGATGCGCACAGGCGAGGAGAAGCGTCTTCCGCTCGATTCGATTCCGGGCGGCTGAGGGCGCACGATATACCGGGGCCGGCACCGGCCTCCCAAGACCGGGAGATCATGAGTAACGACAAGAGACTGACGTCGCAGGCGGAGGACTTCTCTGCCTGGTACAACGAAATCGTGCAGCAGGCCGAGCTGGCCAGCCATTCGTCGGTTCGCGGCTGCATGGTGATTCGGCCCTACGGCTACCGCATATGGGAGCTGATTCAGGGGGGCCTGGACGGGATGTTCAAGGCGACCGGACATCAGAACGCCTATTTTCCTCTCTTCCTGCCGAAGTCGGCCCTGGACCGCGAGGCGGAGCACGTCGAGGGATTCGCTCCCGAGACCGCGATCGTCACGCACGCCGGCAACTCGGAACTCGAAGAACCACTCGTCGTTCGTCCCACCTCCGAAGCCATCATCTGGCCGATCGTGCGGGACTGGATCGATTCCTATCGTGATCTTCCTCTGCTGCTCAATCAGTGGGCGAACGTCGTGCGTTGGGAGTTGCGGACGCGGCCCTTCCTCCGGACCACCGAGTTCCTCTGGCAGGAAGGTCACACTGCGCACGCGTCGGAAGTCGAGGCCGAGGAAGAGACGCGCCGGATGCTCGGGGTCTATCGGACCTTCATGGAAGAGTGGATGGCCATGCCCGTGATCACGGGCCGAAAGACGGAGTCGGAGAAGTTCGCGGGCGCAGTGCGGACCTACGCGACCGAGGGCCTGATGCGGGACAACAAGGCCCTGCAGGCCGGCACGAGTCACAATCTGGGGCAGAACTTCGCTCGGGCGTTCGATGTCAGATATCAGACGGAGGACGGTGAGCACGACTTCGTGTGGAGCACTTCGTGGGGTGTATCCACGAGACTGATCGGTGGACTCATCATGGCCCACGGCGACGACACCGGGCTCGTGCTTCCGCCTCGACTGGCACCGTATCACGCGGTCATCGTACCGATCTGGCGAAACGAGGATCAGAAGACACTGGTGCTCGAGTCCAGCAGCCGTGCTGCCGACGCCCTGAGAGGGGCGGGGATCCGCGTCCACCTGGACGACCGGGAAGGGATGAATCCCGGCGCCAAGTATTATGATTGGGAACGCAGGGGCGTTCCGGTCCGTCTGGAGATCGGACCTCGCGACGTGGAGGCCGGTCAGGCGATGTCGGTCCGGCGGTTCACGCCGGCGGACCAGGAGCGAAAGCGACCGATGCCTCTGGAGGGGATCGCCGCCGAGCTCGAGGCGCTGCTGGAGCGTATGCAGGAGGAACTGCTTGCCGGGGCCTTGGAGCGGCGCACCGAAAACACGACGCGAGGTGTCGAATCGATGGACGAATTTCGCGAGATCGTAGAAGGTGTCGGTGGCTTCGTCTTTACCGGCTGGTGCGGCGAGGAGGAGTGCGAGACTCGCATCAAGGAGGAGACGAAGGCGACGATTCGCGTCATTCCGGATGAGGAGTTCCGATCCGGGGCTCCGCCGGGTCGCTGTCTCTGTGGCGCGCCATCGAAGGCGGAGGTCGTGAGGGCGAAGGCCTACTGAGCGAGGGACCGGCCTTCGAGGCCGGGGAGGGAGTCAGCGTGGCGGACCTGCACGAAATCGTGGAGTTCCTGGATGGCTACCTCGGCGTGGAGACCACCCCCGACGCCCCCGGGGCCCGGAACGGTCTCCAGGTGGATGCGCGATCACCGGTCGAGCATGTCTGCGCCGCCGTGGATGCCTGCCAGACGACCATCGACGCGGCCGCGAGAGATGGGGCACAGCTCCTCCTCGTCCATCATGGCCTGTTCTGGGGCGACCCGCTCCCGGTGACCGGTCGGACTTACCGCCGTCTAAAGGCGCTCTTCGAGGCCGACATGGCTGTCTACTCGGCCCATGCTCCCCTCGACGTGCACCCGGAGATCGGGAACAACGTTCTTCTTGCCGCGGCACTCGGACTCGACGTCGAAGGCAGGTTCGGCTCGTGGCGCGATCTCGATGAGATCGGAGTATGGTCGACGGCCGATTTTCCGCTCGAAGAACTGGTCACCCGGATTACGGATACATGCGGAAGCGCTCCCTTCGTGATCCGGGGTGGCCCGACTCACGTCCGCCGGGTGGGGATCATCACGGGTGGCGCGGAGTCCGCGATCGCGGAAGCCCACGAAGCCGGGCTCGACACCTTCGTTACTGGTGAGGGATCGCACCACAGTTTTCACGAGGCGACGGAGCTCGGGCTGAATGTGATCTACGCCGGGCATTATCTGACCGAGATCCTCGGTGTCCGGGCTCTCGCCGCTCTGGTCGCCGAGCGATTCGGCACGGACTGGTCGTTCGTGGATCACCCCACCGGGCTCTGAAGGGGAGGCTCCATAAGCTCGCGAAGATTCCAGGAGCGGGTCCGCGAGGCCCTCTGTGATCGCTACCGTATCGAAGAAGAGCTCGGACGGGGCGGAACCGCTGTCGTGTTCCGGGGGGAGGATCTCCGGCACGAAAGGGATGTGGCGGTCAAGGTCCTTCATCCGGAAGTGAGTGCCGCCCTGGGCAGGGAGCGCTTTCTGCGAGAGATCGAAATCGCCGCGAAGCTGGCGCACCCGCACATTCT
>JARRPS010000005.1:0-24103 GCA_037382625.1 Gemmatimonadota bacterium
CCGCGGAGCGGTCGAACTACCTGCGACCGCACGGACCTGTCGACGATTTCGCGGAGAAGTGGGCCCGGCAGGACTCGAACCTGCGACCTACCGATTATGAGTCGGCTGCTCTGACCAACTGAGCTACGGGCCCGCGCCCCCATCTTCGCGATCGGGTCTGCGTGAGGCAACGTTTCTCTGCGGCCGCCGAGAAACCGGCTTCCCGACGAAAGCGGACCGGACTCGCCGTCGAGCGCAGCGAGACCCTGAGCGCGCAGCGCGAAGCACCTGCGACCTACCGATTATGAGTCGGCTGCTCTGACCAACTGAGCTACGGGCCCGCGCCCCCATCTTCGCGACCGGGTCCATGTGAGGCAATGGACCGGAGCCGAGAGACGGCCCGCCACGACAGAATTCCGGCAGGAATCATCGGAAGGCCCGGCGACAACTCGAACGGGTGGCGCCAGGAGTCCGCAACCCCGGAATCAATCGTCGGTTGCTTCTTGCCCTACCGGAAGAACGCCGGGACATTGGGGGTCATGCACATCGTGATCGTAGGGGCCGGCGAGGTCGGATATCACGTCGCGGAACGTCTCTCGAAGGAACAGCACGACGTCGTGGTCGTGGATGTCGACCGCGGCCGCCTCGACTATGTCGAGACCCACATCGATGTCGCCGTGGTCGAGGGAAGCGGCGTCAACCCGAGTGTGCTGGAGGAGGCCGGCATCGAGTCGGCCGGGCTGTTGCTGGCCGTGACGAGCATCGACGAGGTGAATCTCGTCGTCTGCATGGCCGTGCCCGCCCGACCGGATCTCGTCAAGGTGGCACGCGTCTCCAACCCCGACTTCTACCGCGAGGGTGACGCCCTTCACCCGAGCCGCTTCGGGGTGGATGTCCTGATCAATCCGGAGCGCGAGCTGGCGGTGGAGACTTTCCGTCTTCTCCAGTCGACGGCCGCCACCGACCTGGCCGTGTTCGCGGGCGGTGCAGTCCAGTTGATCGGGCTGACGGTCGTCGAAGGTGCGCCGGTCGACGGCAGAACGCTCGGGGAGCTGGACGTGGCCGGCGATGACCGGTCCCTGCTCGCGGTGGCCGTGGAGCGCGATGGAGAAACGATCATCCCGGACGGCGCCACCCGTCTGCAGGCCCACGACCACGTCTACGCCGTCGCCACGGAGCAGGAGATTTCAACGGCGCTCGAGCTCAGCGGACACGACCACGGCACGCTCCGACGGGTCCTGATCGCCGGCCCGAGCCGCGAAGCCTACTATCTCGCGAGGCTTCTGGAGCAGCACGGCGTCTACGGAACCGTTCTCGTTTCGGACCCGGAGAAGGCCCGTGAATTCGCCGAGCGGCTGGAGCACACGCTCATCCTGCAGGGCGATGCCACGGACATCGAGCTGATGGAGTTCGAAGGCGCGGCGGAAACCGATGCCTTCGTCGCTCTCACCGAGGAAGACGAAGCGAACATCATCTCTTCCCTCGTGGCGAGAGATCTCGGGGTCAGGCAGATCATCACGCTGGTCAACCGTACCGACTACCTGCCGCTCGCGAAGCGGATCGGACTCGAGACGGCGGTGAGCCCGCGGATCAGCGCCGCCAACGCGATCCTGCGGTACGTGCGCCGCGGCAGTGTCAACCGGGTCGCCGTATTCAAGGACTCCGACGCGGAGGTCATCTCGTTCGCGGTCTCCGGAGAATGCCCGATCGTCGGTCGCCCGCTGCAGGAGGTCGACTTTCCCGACCATGCGATCCTCGCTTCCATCGTGCGCGACGGAGAGGTGATCATCCCCCGCGGCTCGCACAGCCTGGAGACGGGGGACGAGGCGATCGTGTTCGCGCTCGCGGACGCCGTGGGCAAAGTCACGGCTCTTTTCCCCAGCTGATCGCGCGACGGTGAACTACCGAAACATTCTTCATCTGCTGGGTGGCCTGCTCCTGGCCATGGCTCTCGCCATGATTCCGGCCGCCGGCGTCGGGTTCGCCGAGGGGCTCGCATTGAATTGGCTGGTGGCGATGGCGATCCCGGGCTTGCCGGGAGTCGGGCTCTGGGTCGCCACCCGCAGGAACGAAGAGCTGAAGGCGCGTGAAGCACTCACGGTCGTCGGCCTCGCGTGGATCGCGATTGTCCTGGTCGGAGCGATCCCCTTTCTGACCACGGGGGTGGCCCCGAGCGTGGCCGGAGCCGTGTTCGAATCGGTCTCCGGATTCACTACCACCGGCGCCACGATCTACCCGGTGATCGAGGAGCTTCCCGACAGCATTCTGCTCTGGCGAAGTCTGTCGCACTGGATCGGCGGCATGGGGATCATCGTACTGGGCGTCGCGATCCTCCCATTGCTCGGCGTCGGGGGAGCGCAGCTCTTCTTCGCGGAGGCGCCCGGGATCACCACCGATCGCGTCCGCCCGCGAATCGCCACGACTGCCCGTCTCCTGTGGGGCGTGTATCTCGGCATGACGATCGCACTGATGGGCGCTTATCTTGTCCTCGGCATGACGCTCTTCGATGCCGTGAACCATGCGATGAGCGCACTCGCGACGGGCGGATTCTCGACGAGAACCGCGTCGATGGGTTACTACTCGTCGCCGATCCAGTGGGTGACGATTCTCTTCATGTTCCTGGCCGGCGTGAACTTCACGTTGCACTACCGGGCGCTGACCGGCCGGCCGCTGACGCTGTTTCGCAACGCCGAGTTCCGGTGGTACCTGATCTCGACTCTGCTCGTTTCAGCGGCCTGTTTCATAGTCCTCGGTCTGGCCGACGGAAAGTGGACGATCGACCTCGCTCGGGACTCGATCTTCAGTGTCGTCTCCGTGCACAGCACCACGGGATTCGGGACCGCCGACTTCGCGGCCTGGCCGGTGCTGCTCCAATGTCTGCTGCTCTCGCTCATGTTCGTGGGAGCAATGGGAGGTTCGACGGGCGGTGGATTCAAGATGATCCGGGGCGCCGTGGTCGCGCAGCATGTTCTCGGGGAAATCCGGAAGGTGCTGCATCCCCGGGCCGTGATCGTGACGCGGATCGGAGGTCAGCCGGTCCGGTCGGACCTCGTGCTCAAGGTCCTCGCCTTCCTCGCCATGTACATGGGAACCCACGCCATAGGGACGGCCATTCTCGCGGCGCTCGGCAGCGACCTGGTGACGGCGCTGAGCGCGTCGCTGGCTGCACTTTCGAGCATCGGCCCGGGGATGGGCGACGTGGGTCCCGCGGGCAACTATGGACACATGAGCGACTCGGCCCTCGTCGTCCTTTCCGCATTGATGCTGTTGGGCCGACTCGAGTTCTACACCCTCCTCGTACTGCTCATCCCGAGCACGTGGGCCCCCGGGCATCGCACTCCGCGGCCCCGTCATATCAGACCGTTCAGCCGAGGTAGGAAGCGACCGATCGTGGGTGGCGGCACGATCGCTGATTCCGGTGCCCTCGATCCGCGGTCCGGTCGATGATTCGAAGCGGGCTGCACTGGGAGCTCGAGCCGGGCGGGCTCGACCGCCGGGGTCCCTCCGCCACTCAGTTGTTCGTCGGCTCTTTCGGCGCCCTCGTCCTGGTCGGCACCCTGGGATTCCTCGTCTTGCCGGGGTTGTATACCGGACCACGGCTGGGTCTTGTCGATGCGCTGTTCACGGCCACGAGCGCCGTGTGCGTGACCGGGCTGATCGTGGTCGACACCGCCACCTATTTCACGCGGGCCGGACAGGCGTGGATTCTGCTCCTGGTCCAGCTCGGTGGTCTCGGAATCATGACCCTCGCCACGATGCTCATCGTGGCGCTGGGGCAGCGACTCAGCCGCGACTGGGAAGAGATCACGGGCGGTCAGGCGCGCGTGCTCTCCCACATGAACGAAGTGTCCCTGATTCGTGGCGTCGTGTGGACCACGCTGAGTATCGAGGCCATCGGCGCGCTCGGCCTCTGGCTTCTCTGGCAGGGCGATCTGGGCACCGAGGCGGTCTGGCATGCGGTGTTTCACGCAGTCTCCGCGTTCTGCAATGCCGGCTTCTCGACCTTCTCCGACTCGCTCTCGGGCTATCGCGGATCTCCATTCACATTGATCTGGGTCTCCGCGCTCATCATCCTCGGGGGTCTGGGATTCGTCGTTCTGGCAGACCTGTGGGCTCGTTTCGTTCGCGGCGCGTCGACGCGACTCAGCCTCCATACCAAGCTGGTCCTGTTCGTCACGACGCTGCTCGTGATCGGGGCGGCTACGCTCTTCCTGGTCTTCGAGAGCCACTTCGACCTGCAGGTCCTGGGCCCGGTCGACCGGGCGGTGAATGCGTGGTTCATGTCCGTAACGGCGCGCACGGCCGGGTTCACCACCATCGATTACGGAACGGCATCCAACGCGTCCCTCTTTCTCACCATGCTGTTGATGCTGGTGGGAGGCTCGCCGGGATCGACGGCCGGTGGACTCAAGACGACCACCGTGGCGGTGCTCCTCCTCCTCGTATGGTGCCGGGTGCATGGCCGCGACGATACGTCCATCGTCGGCCGCACGATTCCCAAGGACACGGCGGAGCGCGCAGCCGGGATCGTGATCGGGAGCCTGCTGCTGCTCGGGATCTGCGTCTTCATTCTGCTGCTGACGGAGTATCCTCTCGAGACCGAGCTTGACCGCGCCCGTTTCGTCGCGCTCGCGTTCGAGGCGCACAGTGCTTTCGGCACCGTCGGTCTGTCGATGGGGCCGACATCCGACCTGACGGTCGGAGGACGCCTTCTCGTCGTGTTCCTGATGTTCATCGGCCGGGTCGGCCCTCTGGCGGTGGCATCGAGCATGGCACTGGCACGCGCAAAGCGGTCCGTTCACTATCGCTACGCCCACGAGGACGTCGTGGTCGGCTGACGATGCAAGAAGAGAGATCGACGGAATGACGCGAAGAAAGAAGCGAATCGTAGTGGTGGGACTCGGGGGATTCGGCTGGTGGGCCTCCATCGCGCTGCGGAGAGAGGGTCACGAGGTGATCGCGATCGACAAGAACGCGAGGCTCGTGGATCGCGCCGTGGACTACGTGGATATTTCCGTGAGTGGTGACGCAACCGACCGCGAGTTCCTTCGGACGATCGGAGCGGAATCCGCCGACGCGGCCATCGTGAGTACCGGAAACGATCTCGCGGCTAGCATTCTCACCATTCTCGCCCTGAAGGATCTCGGCGTGCGCGACATCTACGTGAAGGTCAGCGGCTTGGAAGCAGCCCGAGCGGTCGAGGCCTTCAACGTGACGGAGACGATCTTCCCGGAGCGGGAGGCCGCCAATCGCCTCGCCCATCGGCTGGAGACGAAGACCGTTCTCGACTACGTGCCGATCGCGCCCGGCTATGCGATCCAGGAGATCGCGGTGCCGGATGGCTGGCTCGGACGAAGCCTCTCCGAGCTGAAGCTGCCGCATCGCTTCGGAATCACCGTGGTCGCGATTCACGACCTGCTGGAGGGATCGCTGAATGTCGTTCCGGACTCCGAGCGTCCACTGAAGGAGTCTGACGTCGTGCTGGTCGCGGGCAAGGACGAAGTGGTCGCTCGACTCCTCCGCGATGGTGACGAAAACGGGCCCCGGGAGTAGGCGCGGATCCGGCCGATCCTTCCGCAGCGGCCGGGCGAACCGTGACCGAAGTCAGGCCTCGACCCGGATCCGATCCGTCGACGGGAACTCGAGTTGGCCGATCACCGCGGCCGCGTAGCCCGCAGACTCCCACTCGGCCACCAGCTCGGAGGCGTCCTCAGAGGCCACCGACGCGAGCAGCCCTCCTGAGGTCTGCGCATCGCAGAGCAGCGTGCGCAGGGTTTCGGGCACCTCTTCGGCCCAGGAGGTGACGGACTCCACGGATTCCCGGTTCCGCCGCGTTCCGCCCGCCACGCAACCTTCCTCCGCCAGGTGCTCCGCATCCGGCAACAACCGCGGGGAACCGGCGAACACCCGCGCGCCGACGTTCGAAGCTTCGCACAGCTCCCGCAGGTGCCCGAGCAACCCGAAACCCGATACGTCGGTCAGCGCGTGTACCTCGTGTCCATCGAGGAGCTCGGCGGCCGCGGCGTTGAGCTGCCGCATCGATCGAACCGCCGCACGGGTCGCCGGACCGTCGGCAAGGCCTCGCTTGATCGCCGTCGCGACGACGCCGGTTCCAAGGGCTTTTCCGAGTACGAGGGCATCGCCGGGAAGAGCGCCAGCCTTACGCAGCAGGTGCGCAGGGTTCACCAGTCCGATCGCGACCATGCCGAATTTCGGTTCGGGGTCATCGATCGAGTGTCCCCCGGCGATCACCGCCCCGGCTTCCGCACAGGTGTCGGACGCGCCCCGAAGGATCGCCGCCACGACCTCCGGGGGAAGCTCTCCGGCCGGAATGCCGAGCAGGCTGAGGGCGAACAGAGGTCGAGCGCGCATCGCGTAGAGATCGCTCAGTGCGTTCGCGGCGGCGATCGCACCGAAGTCCTCCGGGTCGTCTACCAGCGGGGGGAAGAAATCTACGCTGGCGACCAGCGCCCGATCCGCGTCGAGAGCGTACACGGCCGCGTCGTCCGGCGTCTCGAGACCCACGAGGAGGTTCTCATCGACGCCGGCGGGCAATGCACTGAGCACGGCTCGCAGGTCCTCCGGACCCAGCTTACAGGCTCAGCCGGCGCCGCTCGAGTACTGCGTCAGCCGTACCCTTTCGGATGCTGGCGTATTCATGACGTCAAGCTAGACGCCGGCTCGGCTTTGCGGCAACGGCGCTCCGCGACCCATCTTTACGGGGTCTTTCTCGGGAGGGGCAGATGAGAGTCCCGGGCCGTCGCAGTCCGTCCGAGCAGCTCCGCTACATGGTCGAGACGCAGATCCGCCGGCGGGGCATTGTCGACCCTCGCGTCCTCGCCGCCATGCAGAAGGTGCAGCGGCACCTGTTCGTTCCCGAACATCTGAGCCGTGCCGCGTATCGCGATTGCGCCCTGCCCATCGGTCACGGTGCCACGATCAGCCAGCCGTACATCGTGGCGCTGATGACGTCCGCTCTGCAGATCGACCGCGACGGCCTGCGCGTCCTCGAAGTGGGAACGGGATCCGGCTATCAGGCCGCCGTGCTCGCCGAATGCGGATGTGAGGTTTTTTCCATCGAACGAGTCGAAGCCCTTCACGATCGCGCCGCGGAGCTCCTCTCCAGGATCGGCTACTCAGATCGTATTCGCCTCCGTCGAGCTGACGGAAGTTCAGGCTGGCCCGAAGAGGCGCCCTTCGATCGCGTGATCGTCACGGCGGCGGCGGCGGCTCTTCCGATCGCCCTTCGCGAACAGACGTCCCCGTCGGGGCTGCTCGTCGCGCCGATCGGAGATGATCGGGGCCAACGGATCCGACGGTATCGATTCCGGGACGGGCAATGGATCTCGACCGACCTCGAGGGAGCCCGCTTCGTACCGCTGATCCAGGATCCGGCACCGGATCGGACCTGAGACGCCTTCCCCGCGGAGGAAGGTCGGAGAGAGGCGTCTACCAGTTCTTGTCGAGCGCCGGGTCACGCTCGCGGTTCCGTTCGAGCCGCCGGGCCTGCACCTCCCGTTCCTGGCCCTCGGCCGCTTCCAGCAGGCGACGGGCCTCCTCCGGCGTCATCGGAGAACCGCCGGAGCCTTCACCGGGCCCGGTACCATCGCTCGCCTCACCCCCTTCTGCTCCCTCTCCGGAGGATCCCGCGTCCCCCTCCTGCTCGAGCCACCGTTCGACGAGCTCGAGATTCCAGCGTGCATCTTCGGCCATCGGATCGGCCCGCAGGACTGCACGGAATCCGTCGCGCGCTCTGAGCAGCCGGTCGCGGGGAGTACCGGGGTCGTCGAGGGCTGCAGATCCCGGGTCGACCGGACGGCTTCCGGGAGACGTCGTTTCGAGTGAGGACGCGCCCGGCGAACCCGCCAGCGCCCACGCCAGGGCGAGATCGTAGGCAGCGTCTTCCCGGAGCTCCGAGTCGTCGCCTTCCAGTGCCGCTCGAAGCGGAGGTGCGGCCCCCTGCCAGTCGCCGGTTTGCAGCAGCGCGGCGCCGAAGGCGAGCCAGTTCTCCGGCTCGGCTCGGGATTCGGCCCGATCCCGAAGTCGAGCGAGGCGCTCGGGGTCGAAGGAAGCCAGCGCGGCCCCGGGAACCGGCTGCCAGAGTGAAGGACGCGTTTCTTCGCCCGGGTCCGTGGATGCCTGCTGGCCCTGGATTGCGATCCCCGTTCCCGACAGCAGAACCGAGAGCAGACCGAACCCGGTGAGGCGGAGAGCCCGCGCCCGCATCAGGCCCTCCGGAACAGGTAGGCCTCGGCGAAGAGCGCACCGAAAGCCAGGAATAGGAGCAGCGACACCGCACGTCCGGCTCCGGCTTCTTCTCCGGATCGCGGAAGCCGTTGGAGCAGTGCGTCAATGCCCGGCTCGTCGGCCGGTACGTAGAGCCCACCGGTCTCGGCGGCGACGCGCCGTAAGGATTCCTCCTCCAGGCGGCTCACGACGGGACTGCCCTCGGAGTCTCTGAGCCATACTCTGCCATCCGCACCCGCGTCCGGCCGGACCCTGAAGCGCTCCGCCGATTCGAGCGGATCACCCACCGGGCGGATCGGCATCGGAATCCGGGCCCCTTCCGTAGTCCCGAATCCGACAGCATGGACCGCGACTCCGGCCGCCGAGGCGGTGGCGAGAACGGCATCCAGTTCGCGGGTGTCCACCGTAGACTCGCCGTCGGAAAGAACCACGATCGCTCCGGGGGTTCCGACCTCGCCGCCTTCGAGGACCGCGAGACCCTGCACGAGACCGGCCGACAGCGAGGTTCCACCGCGGCCGACCAGCGAGGGGTCCACGGTCTCTGCGAACATGAGCGCCGCCTCCCGGTCGTCCGTCAGCGGCGAAAGGACGTATCCTCCTCCCGCGAAATAAACGACCCCGAAGCGCCCGTCGATCTCCGACACGAGTCGGCGTGCGACTTCCCTCTGCCGACCGACCCGGCTCGGGACCATGTCCTCGGCCAGCATCGAATTGGAGGCATCGAGCACGAGAACGACCTCGAATGAGGCCTCCCGGCCCTCGCGGGCCTTCGCTTCGGAGTCCCCCGCCCCGGTGAGTGCAGCCGCCAGAGACCCCACCCCGATCGCGAGCAGGCTCAGCCGGGCCAGCTGCCCGACCCGGGAGGGGGGCTCCGAGACCTCGCCGAGCACCCGGGAGTCGCCGAGTCGGTCCCGGTCCCGTCGCGCCAGTCGCACCGCGGCAGCGCGAAGAGCGATCGCCGTCAGGCCGGCCGCCAGCGCCGCCGCCCACGGCAACCACCCGTCCATCGCGGAGAGGGACCCGAGCAAAGACGGATTCACGGTCCGAGCGACCTCCGGCCGCGCAACGTCGATCCGATCAGCTCCAGGAGAAGCGCCAGAAGGGCGAGGACGACGAATTCGTGCCGCACCGAGGCTCGTTCGACGGAGCGTTCCTCGCGGATCGGAGCGGTCTCGAGCGCATCGATCCGGTCGTAGATACGCGCGAGGGCTTCCGGATCGGTGGCACGGAAGTAGAGGCCGCCCGTACGTCCGGCCACCGCATCGAGCAATTCGTCGTTCACCTGCACGGGCATGTTGGCGTACTGGTAACCGAACCGCGTGCGGCCGATCGGGACCGGCGCGACTCCATCACGCCCGACGCCGATCGTGTACACCCTGACCCCGAGGGCTTCCGCCGCCGCAGCGGCATCCAGTGGATCGATCGTGCCCCGGTTGTTGTCGCCGTCGGTGAGGAGCACCACCACTCGGGCGCCTTCTTCCACCGTCCGCAATCGATTCACGGCCGTGGCGAGTGCCGTGCCGATCGCGGTCCCATCTTCGAGCTGACCGACGTCGAGACTCTCGACCGCCTGGAGGAGGAGCTCGTGATCCAGAGTGCCGGGAACCACCGTCAGCGCCTCACCCGCGAACGCCACGAGTCCCATCCGGTCCGAGAGGCGACCTTCCACGAAACGACGAACCTCTTCGCGGGCGACGGCCAGTCGATTCTCCGGTCGGAAGTCCTCCGCGAGCATCGAGCTCGATACATCGAACGCGATCAGGATCGTCGTCCCCTCGGATCGCTCCTCCACCGTGCGTACCGATCGGATCGGCCCGGCGAGTGCGACCGCGACCAGTGCCAGCGCCGCAGAACGAAGGATCATGGGCGAAGCCGCCCAGAACCGGGTTGCCGCGGGCACCGTCCATTCGCCGAGCGCCGGGACGGGAAGCCGGCGGCGACGACGGCGCGACATCCAGCTGCCCACCGGCAGGAGCAGAAGAAGAAGGAGAAAGGGCCAGGCGCTCAGGCCGAGGTCGCTCACGCCGCCTCCTCCCGGTTCAGCCAGGCGAGCACCGAGTCGATGTCCGCCAGCACTCCGCCGCGGGAAACCTCCAGAGCTCCGAAACGGGCGGGAAGGGCCCGTCGGACCGCGCGGACGACTCCCTCGGCACCGGGCGCCGACCCCGGGCCTGCGCCGAGGAGCCCGGCGCCGAAGGCATTGCGTACCGGTTGCTGCTCGGGCCAGCCCCGGGTGCGGACGAGGAAACGACGGACGACGAGCTCCATCTCATCATACAAGTTCGCCGCCTCGACCGGTCCGGCCGCCACCCGCTCCCTCAATTTCAGCAGGTGCTCCCGCGCCTCCCGATACGGGTCCGGACCGGTCTCCTCCTCCATCGGTGGCGGCACGGGTGCGGTTCGCCTGCGGCGCAGTATCTCCCGCGCCAGCAGCGCGGCGAGCAGAAGCGGCAGCAGCCAGGTCCACGAGAACCGGCGGCTCTCATCCGGCAGACGCGGGGGAAGAAGGCGGACCGGTTCAGAAGCCGCCGGCAGCACCGAGGTGACCATGATGCCGGGGGGGCTGATCTCGAGCACGCGCTCTACACGCCCCCCGATCACGGGAACGCGAATGACCGGAAATGGCAGGCGACCGCTCTTCCAGCCGACGAGAGGGTAGATCGCCCGCCAGGTGCCGTTCCCGTCCTCTTCAAAGCGAGGCGGGCCCACCTGTTCCAGCTCGTCGGAAAGCGGGAGGAGAGCCGGAAACTGAACCCGGTCTCGCGACACGGCGGTGAGGCCGAGCTCGAAGACCTCGCCGACGCGAACCGTGTCCGGCTGTACGACGGCGACCCCTCGCTCGAGTCCGGGGCTCGGCGCATCCTGCCCGACGGCGGCCGCGCGCGGGATCGAAAAGATCGCGGCGGCGCAGATCGACGGGCCTATGAAGAGGCGAAGTCGGCAGGAGCCCTTGTACATCAGGTGGGCTTCGACATCAGTGCAGGCGCGCCCGGGCGCGCCTCGCGAAGAATCCGGCCAGATCAGCGGCGAAGGGCCGGTCGGTGCGGAGCACGACCCGGTCGCAGCCGGCACGCATGAACATCCCGGCGAGCTGCGACTCCCGTTCTTCCGACCGTCTCTCGATTTCCGCCCGTACTTCGGCACTTCCCAGGTCCAGCAGGCTCGTGCGTCCCGACTCCGGATCCACCACTTCTACGATACCCGCCGACGGCGGCTTCCGTTCAGCCGGGTCGTCGAGCTGAATTCCGATCACGTCGTGCTTCTTGCCGGCCACGGCCAGCTCCCGATGGAAGTCGGGCGCCCGGAAGTCGGAGATGACGAAGACGAGCGAACGGGTGTTCAGCGCCCGCACGAGCGTACGGAACGCCAGCCCGAGATCGGTGCCTTTTCCGGCCGGGTCTTGAGTCACGAGCACGTGGAGCAGCTGGCGCAGACGACCCCGGCCTCGCCGGGGTCGAATCCACCGCTCCAGCCTGTCGCTGAAGAGCAGGAGACCGACGCGGTCGTTGTTGCGGGTGGCCGCGAGTCCCAGCAGGGCCGCCACTTCGAGTGCGAGTTGGCGCTTCGTGCTTCCCCGGGTCCCGGTGTCCAGCGACCCCGACAGGTCCACGGCGATCAGCACGCTCAGTTCCCTCTCCTCCACGAATTTCTTGACGTACGGACGCCCCATTCGCGCCGTCACCTTCCAGTCGATCGCCTGGAACGGATCCCCCGGCTGGTACGCCCGGACTTCGGCGAACTCGACCCCGTGCCCGCGAAATACCGAATCGTACGCGCCGAGCGCCCGGTTCTCCATCAGTTTCCGGGCCCGGATTTCCAGACGGCGAACATCCGTGGCATCGGGGATCGGGATCGTGCGGCGCACGGGTCTCGTGCGCCGGCGCAATGGAAAGACCGGCATCAGGGAACGGGAACGGCCGCTAGGATGCGATCGAGGATCTGCTCGGCCGTAATCAGCTCCGCCTCGGCCTCGAAGGTGAGCATGATTCGGTGGCGGAGTACGTCCATCGCGAACGCCTGCACATCCTCCGGCACCGTGTACGGGCGCCCTTCGAGGAATGCGTGGGCCCGGGCGGTTCGACCGAGAAAGATCGAGGCGCGCGGAGAGGCTCCGTATTCGACCCAGCGGCCCAGTTCGGGGTCGATCGCTCCCGCGTCTCGCGTCGCGCGCACGAGATCGAGGATGTAGTTCTCCACGCGCTCGTCGAGCCGGATGCCCGGCAACATCGCACGGGCCTCCAGAATCTCCTCGGGCGTCGCGACCGCCTCGATCGAGGAGAGGTCGTCGGAGGTGATTCTCCGGAGGATCTCCCGTTCTTCTTCGCGATCCGGGTACTCGACCCGGATTTTCAGCATGAAACGATCCACCTGAGCCTCGGGCAGAGGATACGTGCCCTCATGTTCGATCGGATTCTGTGTGGCCAGAACCAGGAAGGGAACGGGTACGGGCCAGCTCGCCTCCCCGATCGTCACCTGCCGCTCCTGCATCGCTTCGAGCAAGGCCGACTGGACTTTCGCCGGCGCACGATTGACCTCGTCGGCCAGCACCAGATTGGCGAAAATCGGCCCTTTCTTCGGAACGAACTCACGCTGCGATTCATCCCAGATCAGGGTTCCGATCAGGTCGGCGGGAAGCAGATCAGGAGTAAACTGGATCCGCCGGAAGGTGGTGTGAACGGCGTCGGCCAGCGTGCGGACCGCCAGCGTCTTGGCGAGTCCCGGCACTCCTTCGAGCAGCACGTGCCCGCCGGTGAGAAGGCCGACGAGCAGTCGCTGCATCATCGCGTCCTGCCCCACGACCCTCGATCCGACCGCGTTCTGAATGCGCCCGAATACCGCGCTCGCGCTCTTGAGCTCATCCCCGTGGCGTTCGAGTTCCGCCTCGGTTACCGGAGCGCCCACCCCTGTCGATGATTCCACCGTCACCGCTTCATCCTCTCGCCCTCGTCCTCGTATCGGAAAACGTACGCCGCCAGCGATCCCGGTCGGATCTCGCCGCCCCGGGCGCGTACGTCAAGGTCCGAACCGGACCCGTGCTCGGCGCCCGGCGCCTCCAGAACTCGGTCGACGTAGCTTCGGCAGCGCTCTCTCCAGCGCTCCCAGGACTCCGGTCTCAGGTCCACCCAGCCCCGGTTGGCCCAGACCGGGTCGGGCGGTGCACCGTCGGTGTCGGGAAGAAACGCGAGGCGCGTGCCCCGCAGCACCTCGTCGCCCCCGGGCAGCAGCACGGGTATCCCCACGGAGAGGATGTCCGAACGGAGCCGCGCGTCGGAGGTGAGAAGCTGGTGGGCTCGCGCGGCCGTCTCATCCGGGTCCAGAGCGGCAGCTTCGCGAACTCCCCCGAAGAGGCGCCGGAGGATCTCCGCTTCGAACAGCAGCTTGCTCAATCGGGGCGGCCCGAGCATCTCGAAGGCGATCGATCGGACCCCGTGCTTCTCCTCGAGCTCCTCCATGTAGCGAAGGGCCGCCTCGCGCATCGCGCCCCCCCGGTAGGTGGGCCCCATCGTTGCCGCATCCAACGCGCCGACGATGTCGCGGCCCGTCGGACGTCCGCGGATTTCCGCGATCACGGCATCGGCGATCTCCTCCGGCGTGATCACTTCCATCAGACCGAGCGCCGAGATCGTCTCGTACTCGCCGAGGCTGAACAGGCCGTTCTCGCCCGCATCCAGGTACACCGATTCCAGCGGTTCCACCGACTCCTCGCACTCGATCGGCGCATTCTCGTCGAAGGCGACGGCGAGCGACACGGGCTGTGTGCAATCCACCCGCGGAATCGGCTTGCCGCCCCTTCGAACCGGTCCGAATCGGATGTTCTT
Organism: Gemmatimonadota bacterium; assembly: GCA_037382625.1. Taxonomy (GTDB): domain Bacteria; phylum Gemmatimonadota; class Gemmatimonadetes; order Palauibacterales; family Palauibacteraceae; genus Carthagonibacter. The sequence goes on from JARRPS010000005.1 coordinate 14,046, forward strand.
CCAGCCCACGGCGGCGGTCGGTTTCACCTCCTTCACCACGGGCGTCTCGGGCGTTCGGCCCATCAGGAAGAGCAGCGCCGAGTGCGCGCCCGCCACGCTCGATTTCGAGAGCAGCATCGCCGACGGCCGTTCCTCGGAGTGCGTGAAGGGCACGTTCAGTCCCATCCCGCCCGTACCCGAAGTGCCGACCTTCAGGTAGACCTCGGACCCGGCTTCCCTCATGCCGTGCAGCAGTACCTGAACGTGCCGGATCAGCTGCGGGAGATAGAGCGTGGTGAGATGCGCCTCGATATCAGCCACCGTCGGGTGTCCGCCGCTGCGGATCAACTCCCGGATCGTCGTGGCCGAACGGAAAAGGTCCTGGTAGGCGATCGCCGTCGCGGTATTGACGCAGTCGATCACGATCTCCGGCCGGTGCCGGGCGAGCAGGTCGTAGAGGAGGGATCGACGGAACTGCTTTTCGCCGAGATGGCCGAAGAGATCGTTCAGGATCTCTTCTCTTCCCTCGTCCGTAGCCAGCATTTCACGGCGTGATTCGTCCCGACGCGCCGTACGCAGGAAGATGTCTCCCCACTCCGCGACCAGTTCTGCGTCGGAACCCAGGCCTTCTTCCTGGATCGTCTGAACGCCCACCTCGGCTTCGTCACGTCGCAGGGCGGCGATCACCACCCGCTTCGGTCGCAAGGGAAGGAGCTTGCGTGAGATGGCGAGGCCGACCAGGCCCGAGCCCCCGAGGATCAGAATCTTTCTGCCCTTTATGTCCATGGTCCCGTCCTATCGGGCTGTGGTTTTCAGCGCTTCGATCTCGGCCGAACCCAATCGCCGCCAGGCACCCGCGGGAAGCGAGCCGAGCTCCACCGGTCCGAAGCTCACCCGGCGCAGGCGTCGGATCCGTACGTCCAGCGCTTTCATCATTCGACGGATCTCCCGATTCCGCCCCTCCCGCAAGGTCAATTCGAGCACCAGCCGCTTCCCATCGGGTGTCTTGCGTACCCGGATGCATTCGGCGCGGGCCGGGCCATCGGCGAGCTCGATACCCGCTTCGAGCCGGGTGCGCAGATCCTCCGGCAGCGGCGGATCGACGAGAACCTCGTAGCGCCTCGGCACGGCTCGGCTCGGGTGCAGGAGGTCGCGCGCCACATCCCCCTGGTTCGTAAACAACAGCAGACCCTCGCTCATCGTGTCGAGCCGACCGACGTGAAACAGCCCTGCATGTTCCGGCGCGAGCAGATCGTACACCGTCCTTCGCCCCCGCGGGTCGCTTCGGGTGCTGACCACCAGCGGCGGCTTGTGGAGGAGCACCCATTCGGGCGCTGCTATCCGCACGCGCTCCCCGTCGACTTCCACGGCGCTCGCCTCGGGGTCCACTTTCGTTCCGAGCTCGGTCACGATCTGGCCGTCCACGGCCACCCGGCCGGCCTCGATCAGCTTCTCCGAAGCACGCCGGGAGGCCACGCCCGCCCGAGACAGAAACTTGTGCAGTCGCAACGGCCGAGCCAGTCGTTCAGGACCCGGAAGGGATCGTTGACGGCGCTTCTTCCGACGAAACCTCCGGTTCGACCCGTGGGACGGTTTCCGACTCGATGGCCGTTTCTTCCTGCGATTCCTCCGCGGGCCCGGCCGCGCCGAGCGCGACCGGAAGTTCCTCCGACGGCGGAAGATCATCGAGACTCGCCAGTCCGAAATGCTCGAGGAAGCGCTCTGTCGTACCATACAGAAGGGGTCGGCCGAGACCGTCCCCCCGGCCCACCACGCGGATCAGCTCCCAATCCATCAGAGTCCGGAGAACGGACGTGGCGCTCACGCCCCGGACATCTTCGATCTCGATCCGGCCGATCGGTTGACGGTAGGCGATGATCGCCAGCGATTCCAGGGCTGCCGGCGACAGATGCGGAGGTCTCGGAATCGAGTCGAATCGCTCGAGATAGGGCGCGTACTCGGGCCGCGTGAGGAGCTGAAAACCGTCACCCAGCTGATAGAGCTGGAAAGCCCGTTCGTCCGACTCGTAGCGGTCTCGAAGCGTCTCGATCGCGCGTTCCACCACTGCCTCATCCAGCCCCTCGTCGGCCCTCGCCAGCTCGGCCGCCGTCAGGGGCGTCTGGCTCGCGAAGAGCGTCGCCTCCACAATCTGCTCCGGCTTCAAGATTCTCCCTCCGCGTGCTCTTCGTGGTGACCGTCGTGCATACGGTCCCGTCCGTTCCTCTCCCGTTCCGCATCGGCGACGGATTCGTCGCCTCCCTTGCTCTCGGCACCCGTTCCCTCGGGCCCCGTGCCGAGCGAGACCAGCCAGATGGGCGAGAATGGCTTCGTCTGTTCGATTCGAACCACCTGCTGCCGTGCCATCTCGAGCGCGGCCAGCAGGGCTGCCACCGCATGCGCCCGCGTCCCCCACGGCTTGAACAGCCGGTCCAGTGCCACTCGCTTCGCCTTGCCGATCAGACGCCGCAACAGCGAGACCTTTTCCCCCACGGACACCTGGGACGAAGGCGCCCGGACGTGCACGGCCGGCAGCGGCTCCGGGATACGCGCCGCGGCCTCGAGCAGCTCCCGCAGCGTCACTTCGAGCCGGGGACGCGCGATGACGGGGGCCGGGCGTGCCTCGATGAAACCCTTCGCCATGTGACGGCCCCGCTGGGCCTCCGCCGTCTGCAGCACGTGCACGACGTCCTGGAAATGCTCGTACTCCAGAAGTCTTCGGACCAGCTCCGCTCGCGGATCCTCTTCCCACTCGAACCGCTCCGGCCTCGGCAGTAGCATCTGCGCCTTGATCCGGACCAGTGTCGCCGACATCTCGAGAAACTCCCCGGCCCTTTCGAGCGGCATGCGGTCGAGGCCTCCCTCGATCGCACGAAGAAACTGCCCGGTGATGTGGGCGATCGGGATGTCGAAGATATCGATATCCTGTGATCGGATCAGGTGCAGAAGGAGGTCGAGGGGCCCCTGGAACCGGTCCAGCTCCACGACGAAGGACTCTCCCCCGATACCGATCGGAGAGCCTGGCGGACCTTTCGTGGAGGCCGAGATCATCTCGCGTCCGGTTCTTGATTCACCCTGCAGAATCGACTAGTTTTACGGATTCCAATACAAAACCAGCACAACGAAGGATACGGACCGTGCCGAATATCAAGAGCGCAAAGAAGAGACTCCGCCAGTCGCACGTTCGCCGCGATCGCAACCGGGCGGTACGCTCGGAGCTGCGTACGCGGATCAAGACGTTGCTGGCCACGGAAGACGCGAAGGATGCGGCCGAGCAGTACCGCGCCGTCTCTTCGCTGCTGGATCGTGCGGCGCGAAAGGGCGTGATTCCCTCCAACGCCGCCGCCCGCAGGAAGTCGCGCCTCGCCCGCTACGTCAGCGGCCTCGAGAGCTGACACGCCGGCCGCGGCCCGCGGCCGGACTCCGACGGACCCAGGCCGTTTCTCCGGGTCGGTGGCTGCACTTCGAAGAAGCACCCGGAGGGGCTGGTTCAGCCGGCGCCTCCCCTGTCGGATGCATCCTCCTCGCCGGCTCCTTCGCCTTCGTCCTCGAGCATCTTCGAAACCGCATCGAAGCTCTCCGGGTCGTCCAGACTGAGCGACTCGAGAAACTCGAGCTCGTCGAGGAACTCGTCGCCACCGGACTCCTCGACGGTCTCCGCGATGACCTCGTCGCCGGCCGGCCCCGCGACCGTCTCTTCCACCGTTTCGCTGTCTCCGACCTCCGCCGACCCCTCGCGTACGGTCTCGCCCGCCTCGGATTGAGCTACGGCGCCGGCGTCGTCGCCTTCGACCCCCGTCGCTTCCAACACCTCTGACACGACGACGTCAGAGGCCGGTTCGCTCCAGGCACCCGGCTCGACGTGTTTCGTCGATACGGCCTCCGAGGGAGCGGTCAGCTGGACCAGGACGGACCCGAGTTCGGACACGGCCTCCTGTTCCAGCTCGAGTTCCTCTCCGACTGCCTCGAGCTCCTCTCCGTGCTCCGCCTTGCGGCGTTCCCACTCGTCGGCGTCGAACTCTCCCACCTGGTGCCGAAGCTCCACCTCTTCCAGTTCCGCCGCGCATTGTTCGTGGCGTTGCTCCAGGTCGGCGAGGCGAGCCTGGCGTTCGGACAGCGAGGATTCGAGTTCGGCCCGGTGACCGTGCAACTGGTCCTCCACGCCGGTCAGTCGATCCCTGTAGTCGGCCCGAACGCGAGAGGCGACCTCGTGCCGGTACTGGCCGCCGAGATCGTCCAGACGGGAGATCCACTCCATGTACTGCGCCCGCTGCTCGAGCAGAGACCGGATTGCCTCGGGTATCACCAGCTGCCGTCCTTCGTTCTCCGCGTTCATGCGTCCCCCTCCGCAACGAAGCGAATCTCTCCACCCACGATCGTCGTGTGAATCCGTCCCGTGAGCTCCCAACCGGCGAGCGGTGTGTTCCGGCTGCGGGAATGAAAGCGCGCCGGATCCACGGTCCACTTCTCGTCGGGATCGTAGAGCACGATGTCCGCGGGCGCCCCTCGTCGCAACGATCCGGTGGGAAGCCCCATGATCCGCGCGGGAGCGCAGGACATTCGATCGATCAGCCCGGCCAGCGATAGATGTCCCGGATCGACGAGGGCTTTCATGCAGAGACCGAAGGCGGTCTCGAGCCCGTTGATTCCGAAGGGAGCGTCGTCGAATTCACGCTCCTTTTCGTCGTAGTGGTGCGGTGCGTGATCGGTGGCGATGACGTCGATCACGCCCTCGACGAGTGCCTCCCGGACCGCCACGACGTCCTCCTCGAGCCGCAGCGGAGGGTTCACCTTGGCCTGAGTGTTGTACCCCCGGACCAGCTCTTCGGTGAGGAGCAGGTGGTGCGGCGTGACCTCCGAGGTGACCCGCAGACCGCGATCCTTTGCCCAGCGCAGATGATCTACCGACTGGCGCGCAGACACGTGACACACGTGAAGGTGTCCCCCGGTCAGCTCGCTGAGGAGAACGTCGCGTGCGACCATCGCTGCCTCGGCGGCATTCGGGATGCCGCGCAGGCCCAGCTCGGTCGCCACCCTGCCCTCGTTCATCACGCCGCCCCGGGTGAGTCCCGGGTCCTCGGCATGCTGAAGCACGGGAATGTCGAAGGTCTGGGTGTATTCCAGAAGCCTGCGCATCAGGCCCGAGTCGCGCACGGGGAACCCGTCGTCCGACACGGCGACGGCGCCGGCGTGCACGAGCTCTCCGATCTCGGTCATCTTCTCGCCCTGCTGGCCGATGGAGGCCGCCCCGATCGGCATCACCCGAGAGGCCCGTACCGCCCGCCCGGCCGCCCGCACGTAACCGACGGCCGCCGGGTCATCGATCGCGGGGTCGGTATTCGGCATCGCCCAGATCGTCGTGAATCCGCCCGCGATCGCGGCCCGGGACCCGGTCGCTATGTCCTCCTTGTGCTCGCCGCCCGGCTCTCGCAGGTGGACGTGCACGTCGATCAGCCCGGGCGATACCGTGAGCCCACTCGCATCCAGCGTCTCTGCGTCGTCGGGCTTCGAGACATCCGCGCCGACGGCCTCGATGAGGCCGTCGACCACCAGAACGGCCGCGCGATCGTCGATTCCCAGCGATGGATCGAGGACGCGGCCGCCGTGGATATACAGGGGCCGGCTCATGCTTCCCCCTTCTTGGCTTCTTCTGCCTGTTCGGGTGCTCCGCCGGCCAGCAGGTACAGACCGGCCATTCGCACCGCTACCCCCTTGGTCACCTGCGGGAGAATCACCGACTGCGGCCCATCGGCCACGGTCGAGTCGATCTCGACTCCGCGGTTCATCGGGCCCGGGTGCAGCACCACGATCTCGCGCGGAGCCTCCTCGAGCCGCGCCTGCGTCACCCCGTACACCCGGTTGTATTCGCGAAGCGACGGAAGGAAGCCTGCGTTCATCCGCTCGAGCTGCAGCCGAAGCACGTTGAGAGCATCGGCCCACTGTATCGCGTCTTCGACGTGGGTGAAGACCTGGACCCCCATCTCTTCGATGCGGGCCGGAATCAGACTTTTCGGCCCGCAGACGGCCACTTCCGCACCCAGCTTCTGGAGTCCGTAGATGTTCGAGCGGGCGACCCGCGAATGAACGATGTCCCCCACGACACAGATCCTGAGGCCCTCGATTCGCCCGAAGGAGTCGCGCAGGGTCAGAAGGTCCAGGAGCGCCTGAGTCGGATGCTCGTGCTGTCCGTCTCCCCCGTTGATCACGTTCGACGGAATCCGGTCGGCGAGGAACTGGGCGGCGCCCGACGAACCGTGGCGAATCACCACCATGTCGATCCGCATGGCCTCGAGGTTGCGGGCCGTATCCACCAGCGTCTCGCCCTTCACCACCGAGGAACCGCTCGCCGCCACGTTCACCGTGTCCGCGCCCAGACGCTTCTCGGCGAACTCGAAGGAAATCCGGGTGCGGGTGGAAGGCTCGAAGAACAGGTTGACGATCGTTTTGCCGCGGAGAACCGGAACCTTCTTGATCGCGCGCTCGCTGATCTCCTTGAACGGTTCGGCCGTGTCGAGGATCGCCCGGATCGTGTCTCCGGACTCGGTCTCGAGCCCGATCAGGTCCTTCCCGAGACCCGCTCCCTGCCGATTCTCGTTCATTGCTCCTCCGTCGCCGAGATCAGCGTCACCGACGAATCGCCATCCAGCTCCGGAACCCGGACTTCCACCAGGTCTCGCTCTCCTGCGTCGACCTTGAGGCCTACGAAGTCGGCCTGAATCGGCAGTTCCCGGCCCCCGCGGTCCACGAGCACGCACAGCTCGATCTTCCGCGGCCGGCCGAAGTCGGCGAGCTCCTGGAGGCCCGATCTGGTGCAGGTCATCCCGGTAGAGGGTGATGTCGAGACTGCCGGTCGGCGCATTCATCGAGTGCGACCGTTCGAGGATCTCGGCCAGGCGTGCGGCCAGCTGAACGCCGCGACGACGAATGCCCACGAGAAGCAGCTCATCGGTCCCGCCGGCGGCGATTTCGCTCGCCAGCGTTTCGAGAGCGTCATCCACGCCCGCGGCGTCCAGGAGCTGCTGCGTTTCGTCTGGTGTCATTCCGTATCACCCCCCTGGCCCGTGGCGGGCCGGGACCAAGTCGTGACGGCGTGCGATGTGCCTGCTAAGGCGGGCTTCCGGGTCCGAAGTGATGCGGTCCGCGGCTCCGGCCCGCCGCAGTATACGGGGCGCCTCCCGGGGGATCAACGGCCCCGAAGCAGGCGCCTGTCGGGGGAATTCCCGGTCCTGCCCGATCCACACCTTCGCTTGTCTCGCGAGGTTTCCGTTCCTAGCTTTGCGCGCCTTTCCGGAGCCGGCCTCGAAACCGGTCTGCCCCTTCACGGAACGACGGGAGGACCATGAATCGGCGCGCAGCCACGATCCTCGCAGCCGCAGTGGCGTCACTCTTCACGCCGGTCCCCACAGGCGCCGGCATCGAAGACGCGTTCGCCTCCGACATCGTCCGCGTCGAGACGGCCGTCGCGTCGAATGGCGAGGACGCTCCGGCGCAGGATGCGTCGGCTGGCGGCGGAGCAACCGAGTCGGAGGGACTGGTCCCGCTGGCGGATCCGAACTGGACGAGCCTTCTTCCGCCCCTCGTAGCGATCGCGCTGGCGCTCGTGTTCAAGGAAGTGGTGGTCTCGCTTTTCTTCGGTATCTGGCTGGGAGCGCTGCTGTACACGGGATTCGATCCGATCACCGCGACATTGAGGACGATCGACAGCCTCGTCACGCCGGCTCTCGTCGACGCTGATCATGCCGCGATCCTGATCTTCTCCTTCCTGCTCGCGGGCATGGTCGGCGTGATCAGCCGCAGTGGCGGAACGCGCGGCATCGTGGAAGCGGTCCGGCCGCTGGCCACGACTCCCCGCCGGGCGCAACTCGCGACGTACCTGAGCGGTCTCGCCATCTTCTTCGACGACTACGCGAACACCCTGATCGTGGGCAACACCATGCGGCCGATCACCGACCGGATGCGGGTGTCACGCGAGAAACTGGCGTACATCGTAGACTCCACCGCGGCGCCGGTGGCGGCGATCGTCTTCGTCTCGACCTGGGTCGGATTCGAGATCTCGTTGATCGGAGAAGGGCTGGAAGCAGCGGCGGCTGCCGGCGGTGGAACGCTGGAGGCGCTCGCGTTGGCCGACGCGAATCCGTTCTCCGTCTTCCTTCACTCGATTCCTTACCTCTTCTACCCGATTCTCTCGCTGGTGATGGTCGGCCTGGTGATCGCCCTCCAGCGCGACTTCGGACCGATGCTCCGCGCCGAGCAGAGAGCTTCCCGCGGGAACGGCCTCTTTCGCGAGGGGGCCATGCTGATGTCCGAGGCCGGCTCGCAGGAGATGGAGCCTGATCCCGGCACACCGCTCCGCTGGTACAACGCCGTTCTGCCGGTCGTTTCGGTGGTCGCCGTCGTCCTGCTCGGGCTCTATTTCGAGGGCCGCGCCAATCTCGGACGACCCGGCACCATCTGGGAGATCTTCGGAGAAGCCAACGCGTTCAACGCCCTTCTCTGGGGTTCGCTCACCGGGTGCCTGGTCGCGATGGGGCTCTCCGTGGGGCAGCGTATTCTCACGTTGCACGAGGCGGTGAACGGGCTCATCGGCGGTATGCGAGCGATGCTGCTCGCCGGCGTGATCCTCATTCTCGCCTGGTCGCTCAGCAGCGTGACGGAAGTACTGGGAACGGCGCAGTACTTGAGCGGCATCCTGGAAGGGAATCTGCGTCCCGAGTTTCTGCCGGTGCTCGTCTTCCTGACCGCAGCATCGATTTCCTTCGCGACCGGCACGTCGTGGGGGACGATGGCCATCCTGATTCCGCTCGTGATACCGCTGGCCGTGAGTATCGGTGGCGCAGCCGACTTCGACGCGGGCAGCCATTACTCGATCCTGCTCGGATCGATCAGTTCCGTTCTGGCCGGTGCCATCTTCGGCGACCACTGCTCGCCGATCTCGGACACCACGGTGATGAGTTCGATGGCCTCCGCCTGCGATCATGTCGATCACGTGCGCACGCAGCTTCCGTATGCGCTCACGGTCGGGGTCGTGGGAATGCTGGCCGGAGACATCCCGACCGCCTTTGGGATGCCTCTCTGGATCAGCTATGTGATCGGAGGCACCGTGCTGTTTCTCGCGCTGCGATTCGTCGGGAAGAAGGACTTCGACTCCCCGCAGTGGGCGGGGTGATCCGCGCCCGCAATCCAGACCCTGCCATCCAGGAGGGCGCCGGCGTTCCCGCTCGCCGCAGCCGGTGATTCGGCCCCGCCGGCGATCCTCTCGGGATCTTCATGGCACCCGAGCGATATCCTGTCCTGACGCTGAGCACACCCTGCCCGTGCGTCGAGGGGATTGAGTAAGACAAATAATGGACAAATAGACCAATCGGGCTGATAATCCAGCTACCCCCCTTGACAACACATAGACACACCGTATCTTCTTCCCAACGGCCGACCACGGCCACCGATCACGAAACCCGGGGAAGGAGACCTAGAAAATGAAAATGCGATACCTGGTGGCCGCGACCGCGCTGATGTTCGGCGCCGTGGCCTGCACCGACAACCCGACGTCCCCAGAGGCCGACGCGTTGTTGAAGAAGAACCCCGCGCCCGCGGCGGCGCCCGGCGCCGGGCAGGCAGAGGGCACGATCGTCGAGATCGCGCTCGCCGTGAATGCAGAGTCGGGCGAGTTCGGAACTCTGATCTTCGCGCTCGGCGAGGCCGGACTCGTGGATGCGTTGAACGGTAAGGGTCAGTTCACCGTGTTCGCGCCGACGGATGAGGCTTTCGAGAACCTCGACATGATGCTGCAGGCTGATTTCGGAATCGGTCTGGGTGACGTAGTCGCCAATACGGAGCTTTTGACGGACATACTGCTCTATCACGTGAAGGAGGGGCGCCGGTTCTCGAACAGCGTCCTGAACGCCCGGCAGCTCAACATGAAGAATGGTGAGTTCGTCTTCGTGGGCGAGGGATCGCTCAGCGACGCCGCGGGTCAGACGATCGGGTTCGTGGATACCGACATCCCCGCGACCAACGGTGTGATTCACGTGATCGACACGGTCCTGCTGCCGCCGTCTGTGTTGGAGGCGCTGGGCCTGTGAGAA